>DATBTA010000119.1:0-16443 GCA_036559505.1 Pseudolabrys sp.
GTCGATCCCAGCAGACTTGAACGCACCGGCAAACAGTGGCGGCGACAGCGACCCCATAATGTTCGCGCCGATCAACCCAAGCAGTACCCTGTTCACGCTCATGACTGAAGCTCCGGCTGAGGCAGGCCGCCGCCGAGAAAAGGCTGCGCGATGCGCGGGTCAGCGAGGTTGGACAAGCAGATCGTGACCTTCCTCCTACAGGGTGTTTTCAGTGTAGCACCGAGCGGATCTTCTCATTGAAGATCGGAACACTGAGGCCGCAAGATCCGAACCGTGCGAGATAGCCCATCATAAAATCGTTCACGCCCATGTGGTGGAGCGTCACGACGTCGCCAGCCAAGAGCGCGCGGCGCTCTTCCTGCGTCAGATCATAACCGACGATGGCCTTTGCCGGGTCGGACTGCATGCGTCCGCGGAAGTCGTGATCGCGCAGAACCTGCCGGCAAATCTTGTGAATGGCGTGCACTGACATAGCTCAACCCCAGCGCCAGCCGGCATAAGCGTGGCCGTTTTCCATTTGTTTGATGAGAAAATCCGGCTTGCGGTTGTCGGTGAAGGCCAGCATGGCAATCCAGTTGAGCAGCTCGCCACCGACATTGCCGGCCGCGTGCATGCGGTCTTCGGCAGCGGCGGCAATCAACGCATCGGTGTCGCCTGCCTCGAGATAGCGGCAGAGCTCGTGCACCCACTCCGGGTCCGGCACGCCGTCGGTCTTCCCCGGGTCGATGCGCGGTCCGAACACTTCGAGCGAAAAGCTTCCCGTCCCGATGATGACGATGCGCAAATTCTCCGGATAGGCCTCAAGCGCCTTGCGGATCTCGCGGCCGAGCGCAAAGCAGCGGCGCGCCGAAGGCAGCGGCGGCACATGCCCGCTGATGAAGAATGGAATCACCGGCACGCGCATGCCTGGATTCACGAAGTGCAGCGGCACCATCACCGAGTGATCGCAGCCGAACTCACGCAGCGAGGCGACGTCGTAGCCTGTCCGCACAGTATGATTGTGCAGATATTCGGCAAGCTTCGGCATCGACGGCACGCTGTAGACCGGCATTCCGCCGCGCGGCTCGTCAATGGGGCCTGAAAATTTCTCGTCGATGCCGATCGCAAGAATCGGAAAGTTGTCGAAGAAGAACGTATTGTAGTGGTCAGTGTCGAAAATCAGAATCACGTCGGGCTTGGCCGCCACCAGCGAGTCGCGCGCCTGTCCAAACATCAGGCCGGTCGGCGACTGCGGCCCTTCCTGCACGACGCGCGAGGGGAAAAAAGGCGTATGTGGCAACCCATATGCGGCAACGATTTTCGCCACGCCGGCGACCTCGCTCACTCAGTTCACCTTGATGTTGGCAGCCTTCACCAGTTCTTGATTGCCGATGATCTCGCTCTGGATCAGCGCGTCGAATTCGCGCGGCGTCAACGGCATCGGATCGGCACCGAGCTGATTGAGACGTTGTTTGACGGCGGGATTTTCCAGCGCCGCCTTTATCTCATTATGCAGTCGCTCCACGATCGGCGCAGGCGTCTTGCTCGCCACCAGCACGCCGACCCAGAAATTGAACTCTGAGTTCGGAAACCCTGCCTCCACCGTGGTTGGAACGTCGGGCAAGGCGGTAGCGCGGCGCGAGGAGCTGACGGCGAGGGCTGCAAGCTGACCCTCCTGTATAAGCCCTTTGGCTGGCAATAGCGGCACGAAATAAAAGTCAATGCGGTCGGCAATAATTTCGCGGAGAGCTTCGGGTGCGCCCTTGAAGGGAACGTGCTGGGCGTCGAACTTTGCCGCCAGCTTGAAACGCTCGGCGTTGAAATGCGACGCGGTGCCGGCGCCAGCCGAGGCATAGTTGAAGCTGCCCGGCTTGGCCTTCGCGGCCTCCACCAGGTCGCGCGCGGACTTATAGCCCTTGGCCTTGGCGACAATGAGCACGTTCGGCAGATTGCCGAGCGGAATAACTGCGGTGAAGTCCTTGGCGGCATCATAAGGCAGTTGCGCATAGGTCGCCGCAGTCACGGTATGCGAAGACGTGTGCACAAGCAGCGTGTAGCCGTCCGACGTCGCTTTCGCGACCGCGTTGGCACCGAGAGTGCCGCCTGCACCCACTCGATTTTCAACCACGATCGTCTGCCCGATCTGGGTGGACACCTGATCGAAAACGGCGCGCGCGATGACATCCGATGCACTGCCGGCGCTGAATGTGATTATTGCCTTGATCGGCTGCGCCGTTGGCCATGACTGCGCCACGGCGGCAGCGGGAGCAAACAGAACCACCAGAATAAGGATCGATGTCCGAATGCGAGACATGCTGCTTCCCCCCATCGTGTTTAACTTTGTTCGCGCATTTTTAGCACAGGAGCCTGCACCCGCAATCGATCATCTCGCACTTGAGACCTTAG
The DNA here is from genome assembly GCA_036559505.1 of Pseudolabrys sp. Classification (GTDB taxonomy): domain Bacteria; phylum Pseudomonadota; class Alphaproteobacteria; order Rhizobiales; family Xanthobacteraceae; genus Pseudolabrys. The sequence continues at coordinate 2,386 of DATBTA010000119.1, forward strand.
CTCGAATGGCCATTGCGCATGGGGGATTTGACCAGCATTGTCGGTGCTAAGAAGCATAAGGAAACTGGAGTGATGATCCGTATCGGAATTATAGGGCTCGGTTGGTGGGGCAAGCAGATCGTGACCTGCCTTGCCGAGAGCCCGCGCTTCAAGGTCGTCGCCGGGTGCGACATCGATACCAGGATGGCGGCGCCGTTTACCGCCGCGCAAAAGCTAGATCTCGTCGACGACTACAGAAGCTTGATTCGGCGCGCCGACCTCGATGCGGTTGCGGTGGTGACCCCTCACCTTCTGCACGAAGAAATGGCCATCGCTGCGCTCGAAGCCGGCAAGCAAGTTTTTTGTGAGAAACCGCTCGCGCTTACAGCGGCCAGTGCGGAGCGGATCCTGGCGGCAAGCGAAAAGGCGGGCGGCGTGCTTGGTATCGGCCATGAGCGACGATACGAACCAGCAATGGAAGAAATGCGCCGTCTGTTCGACGACGGAGCACTTGGGCGCGTATTGCACATGGACGCCAATGTGAGTCACAACAATTTCCGGAAGATGGATCCTACGAACTGGCGCCGCAACGCCCGTCATGCCCCAGCCGGTGCCTGGACTGCGCTCGGAATCCATCTTGGCGACATGTTCGTCTCTCTTGCCGGCAAACCGGTGCGCGTCGCGGCCCGCACGGCGTCTCAGGTTTTTACGGCGCCGTCGGAAGACTTCGTGAGTGCCGAGATTGACTTCGAGAACGGCGCCCGTGGACGCATCACATGCCTGTCTACACCGCCGTTTTACGGCCGCTTTACACTCGTTTGCGACCACGGTTGGGTCGAGACCCAGGAGGGGGGCAATGTAGATAAGGGCATTCCGTCGAGTTTCGTCCGTTGCGGTCCGGATGGTGCCCGGCACACGCGAAACTACGAGCACGCGAATACTGTGCGCATGAATTTCGAGGCTTGGGCCGACGCGCTCGAAGGCCGCGTGCCCTATCGATTTACGAGCGAGCAATTGCTCGCCAATATCCGCATTCTCGATGCAGTAACCCGCTCAGCGGCGGCGGATGGAAAGCCTATCATGCTCTGACGGCAAAGTGCCGCCGGTGCTCGAATTTTGTCCGCATTTGAGCTACACCGCGCCCGTATGCAGAGCGAAAAAGAACAAGTTGCGCTGTCCTCGATCTTCGCCTCCGCGGGGTTGACGATCGCCAAGGCGATTGTCGGGTTTGCCACGGGTTCGCTCGCGATTCTGTCGGAAGCGGGTCATTCGCTCATCGACCTCGGCGCCACGGTTATGACGTACGTCGCCGTGCGAATTTCCGGCAAGCCAGCGGACGCAAAGCATCACTACGGACACGGCAAAGTGGAGGCCCTCTCGGCACTCGCTGAGACCGCTCTATTGTTTCTGCTGTCCGGGATCGTGGTGTGGGAGGCGACCAAGCGCCTGGTCGAGCATGAGGTTCATGTCGTCGAAGCGACCGTGTGGGCGTTCGCCGTTATCGTAGTCTCGATCATTGTCGACTTCTTCCGCGCCCGCGCCCTATCGCAAACCGCGGAAAAGACTTCGAGTCACGCGCTTGAAGCCGACGCGCTCCATTTTTCCTCCGATCTATGGTCTTCGCTGGCAGTGCTGGTGGGGTTGATTGGCGTACGTTTCGGGTTGCCGTGGGCGGATTCTGGGGCCGCACTGGTAGTGGCAGTGCTCGTCTGCATTGCCGGATGGAAGCTCGCCAAACGCACCGTCGACATGCTGACCGACGTTGCACCCCCGGGGGCAACCGAAATGATCACCGGTCTTGCCGCTCGAATCCCCGGTGTCGTCGCCGTCGAACAGGTACGTGCCCGCGCAGTGGGTGAGCAAACATTCATCGATCTGACGGTCGCCGTCAGCCGCACATTGCCGCTCGACCGCGTGGGCGCGATCAAAGAGGCGATCATCGCGGCGCTGCGCGGGCAAATACGGGGCGCCGAGCCGGTCATTACAACCAATCCTGTCGCACTTAGCACCGAAACCGTGCTTGACCAGATCATGGTGATTGCGCGCAACCGGGCGCTCGCGGTGCATCATGTCACTGTCCATGGGCTTAAGGACAAGCTTGCCGTTTCCCTCGATCTGGAAGTTGACGGTAAGCTTTCGTTACAGGCTGCGCACGAAATGGCTGACGGACTTGAGAGCGCAATAACGGCCGAGCTTGGGTCCGATGTCGAGGTAGAAACCCATATAGAGCCGCTGCAACCGCAGGACGCCTCCGGACGCGAGGCACCTCCTGAGCGGGTCAAGGCAGTCGCAATGGCCCTATCCGAGCTGGCCGCCAAAGGCCGGCATATCCGCGACGTACACGACGTGCGGGTGCGCGAGACCGGCGAAGGCGAAATTGTCAATTTTCACTGCCGCGTCGATCCGCGTTTGAGCGTCCAAAGCGTTCATGAAAACGTCGACGCCCTTGAACGTGCGCTCAAGGAGCAATCCCCGTCGATCAAACGCGTGATTGGTCACGCCGAACCCATGCGCTAGTTAAGCGGGGCGCCGTTTCGTCAATGACAAGGTTTGTTCTTCCATTCAACGGCCGGGCATCCTAGATCACAAAGTATGCGCACAGACACTGCACAGCCAATCCGGCTGCAAGACTATCGTCCACCTGAGTGGCTGGTTGATCGAGTTTCACTCGATGTCTCGTTGCATCCGACCAGCGCGAAGGTAAAAGCAATCCTGTCGCTAAAACCGAACCCGACCAGCGCGGCGGCGCCATTGGTGCTCGACGGCGACGGCTTGCACCTGGTTTCGCTCAAGCTCGACGGGACTGCGGTGCCGGACGGCAGCTTTGTCGCAACGCCTGACGGCCTCACGATCCCGCAGCCGCCAAACAGGCCGTTTACCCTTGAAGTTGAGACAATCGTCGATCCATCCGCGAACACGCAACTCTCCGGGCTTTATCGCTCGAGCAACACCTATTGCACGCAATGCGAAGCCGAAGGTTTCCGGCGGATCACCTATTTCCCCGATCGGCCCGATGTCATGGCCGTCTACACCACGCGCATCGAGGCCGACAAAGCTGAAGCACCCGTCCTGCTCGCAAATGGCAACCTGGTCGAGGCCGGAAACGCGCCCGACGGACGGCATTTTGCGGTCTGGCACGATCCGCATCCCAAACCGTCTTATCTGTTTGCTCTTGTTGGCGGCGACCTTGCCGTTGTCGAAGACCGGTTTGTCACGATGTCGGGACGCAACGTGACGCTGCGGATCTATATCGAGCATGGCAAGGAGAGCCGCTGCAGCTACGCGATGGATTCGCTCAAGCGAGCCATGCGGTGGGATGAGGCCGTTTTTGGCCGCGAATACGATCTCGACATCTTCATGATTGTCGCCGTTTCCGATTTCAACATGGGCGCCATGGAGAACAAAGGACTTAACGTCTTCAACGACAAATATGTGCTTGCCAGTCCCGAGACCGCAACCGATGCCGACTACGCGCATATCGAGGCTGTGATCGCCCACGAATACTTTCACAACTGGACTGGCAACCGCATCACCTGCCGCGATTGGTTTCAGCTTTGCCTGAAGGAAGGCCTCACCGTATTCCGCGATCAGGAATTCTCCGCCGACATGCGTTCGCGGCCCGTCAAACGCATCGCCGATGTTCGTGCACTGCGCAGCGCCCAGTTCGTCGAAGATGCCGGACCGCTCGCGCACCCGGTCCGTCCGGAAAAATACCGGGAGATCAACAATTTCTACACGGCCACTGTCTACGAGAAAGGCGCCGAATTGGTGCGCATGGTGCAGACCTTAATCGGCAAGGAAAAATTCCGCGCCGGCATGGATCTCTACTTTGCCCGGCACGACGGCGAGGCCGCAACGGTCGAGCAATTCATCCAGTGCTTTGCAGACGCCAGCGGCCGCGACATGGCCCAATTCATGAGATGGTACAGCCAGGCCGGCACCCCGGAGGTAACGATCGGTGGGCGCTTCGATACGGCACGCAATATTTTCATCCTGGAATGCTCGCAGGTTGTTCCGGCAACACCGGGGCAGCCATCGAAGGCACCGATGGTGATTCCGCTTTCGGTCGGACTTGTTGGAAAAGACGGGCACGATCTCGCGCTTAAGCCCGCGGACGGCAAGCCACTCGAAGGCCGAACCATTGTGTTGATCGAGCGAACGGCCCGGTTTGAATTCGCCGACATCGGAGAACGGCCTGTCCTTTCGATCAATCGCAACTTTTCGGCGCCGATCAACCTGGCGACCGATCTCGATACCGACGATCTCGCTTTCCTGGCGGCACATGACAGCGACCCATTCAATCGCTGGCAAGCGCTGCAGACCATCGCAATACGCCTGCTTCTCGACAACGTTGCCGCCACTCGGGCCGGGCGACCGCTGCGCAAAGACGACAGGCTCGCGAAGGCGCTTGTTGCAGTGCTTGAGGACAGCACCTTGGAGCCCGCATTTGCTGCATTGGCTCTGATCTTGCCCAGCGAGGGAGATATCGCGCGCGAGATCAGGAAGGACATTGATCCTGATGCCATCTTCCAGGCGCGTACTGCCCTGCGGGTGGAACTCGGCGAGCATCTCGGCCTCCGTCTCGCGGCGGTCTATGAGCGCATGACCGGCGGGGGCCGCTACAGTCCGGATGCCGGCACCGCCGGGCGACGCGCCTTGCGGAATGCCGTCCTCGATCTCTTGGCGGCGAACGGCGCAGGCGCGGCGATTGCGCGCGCCGCCGAGCAATACCGGAACGCTGACAACATGACGGACCGCATGGCGGCGCTCGCGACCCTATCCTTGCACGATGTGCCGCAGCGCGAGAACGCCTTGGCCGATTTCTATAACCTCTATGCGGGCGATGCACTGGTGGTAGACAAGTGGTTTTCATTGCAAGCGACGATCCCGCATCGGGACACGCTCAGCCACGTCCGCACCCTCATCACCCACCCCGCTTTCTCGCTTGCCAACCCCAACCGGGTTCGCTCGCTCATCGGAGCCTTCGCGCAAGGCAATACCACGCAGTTCAACCGCCCTGATGGGGCTGGCTACGAATTCATCGCGGACGCCGTGCTTGCTCTCGACCAGAAAAATCCGCAGGTTTCAGCACGTCTCGCAACCGCGTTCCGTAACTGGCGCACAATGGAGCATGGTCGGCAGACGAAGGCCGAAGGCGCCTTGCGGCGGATCAGGGCAGCGTCCCCCCTGTCACGAGACCTTTCAGATATCGTCGATCGGGCCTTGGCGGCCCCATGAAACAGCCGCTTTCCGTTCCAAAACTATTCGTGGGTAACTTTTTTTAAATATTTGACTCTTCCGACTCTCGACAAATCAGCGCCTATCGATTCCAATCGGCAAGTGATTCGGAAAGCGATGCGGCACATCCTTCCGTCTCGTGGGTGACAGGGGAACTTCCAACGGAGGCCGACTATGGCGCGCGCCGATACGGCGAGTGCGTCTGCACATCCCGATTCCATCAAGGGCCTCGCGCAATCCATCGCCAAACCGGCGTATCGGCGGCTGCTGAACGCTGAGCCGCTCCTTCGCCGGGCGGTCCCTGTCCTTATCATTGCATTCCTTGCGACCATTTGCGTTGGAGCCCTCGTACAGGTGCTCGACCACCGCCGGCAGACTCTCGCGAGCGAGGTCCTGTCACTCGAAGCCGCGGCCGATCTCGCTTCGGAACGCCTGCATCGTCCGCTAAAGAGGCCGGCAGCCGCCGTCGAGCAGCCGCAGCAGGTGCTTGCACAGGTCCTCCCTTCCTGGGCAATGGCTGCAGGGCGTCGCTTTATTCTTACAAATCCCGACGGTGTGGTCGCTGCCGCCACACCCGTCACGGACGCTACAATCGGTCGCCGGCTGATCGACGTGCTGGGTGCGACGCAACCTCTCACGACGTTCGGCGCGGGTGCAGGGGTCATGGAAATTACGCTACCCGACAATTCGCGAGCGCTGGCGACAGTTCGCATGCTCAGCGCCCCGTTTGGTCAGCTCGCCGTGGTGCAGGAAAGGAAGGCCGCACTCTCCGAATGGCGTTCGCTGACGACCCTGACAATCACCCTCTCCTCAACGACCGGCTTCGTCGTCCTGATCCTCGGATTTGCCTTTCATTGGCAGGCGACGCGGGCGCGGGAAGCCGACCTAATCTACGAAACAGTCCGCAGCCGTATCGATACAGCGTTGAACCGTGGCCGGTGTGGCCTTTGGGATTGGGATCTCGCTCGCGGTCGTATCTTCTGGTCGCAATCGATGTTCGACATCCTTGGGCTTGAGAACAAGAATGATCTGTTGTCATTCGGCGATGTGAATTCCCTGGTGCATCCCGAGGATGTGCATCTTTACGATCTCGCCGTCGAACTTGCGGACGCAACTGCGACCACGATTGATCATGCCTTCCGCATGCGCCATGCGGACGGCCATTGGATATGGCTGCGCGCTCGCTGCGAACTGGTGCGCCAACCTAACGACCCGGGCCTGCATCTCATCGGGATCGCGGTCGACATCACCGAGCAGAAGAGCCTGGTAGAGAAGACTGTTGCGGCGGACATGCGCCTGCGTGACGCAATTGAAACGATCCCGGAAGCGTTCGTCCTATGGGACGCCGACAATCGGCTCGTGCTGTGCAACTCCAATTTTCAGGAACTGCATCGCTTGCCGGACGAAACGATCACCGTTGGCGCATCCTACGAATCTGTGGTTGCCGCGGGCAGCAAGCCGGTCGTTCGCAACAAGATCATCAATGCAGGCCCGAGCATCCCCGGTGCGCGTACATTCGAGGCTCAGCTCGATGACGGCCGTTGGCTTCACATCAGCGAGAGGCGGACCAAGGACGGCGGATATGTTTCGGTAGGCACCGATATCACTGCCTTAAAGACCCACGAGGAGAAACTCATCGACAGCGAAAAGCGCCTGATGGCATCCGTTGCCGACCTCCGGGCCTCGCAGCAGCGCTCTGCGGAGCTCGCGCAAAAATACGCCGAAGAAAAGACACGTGCGGAAGAGGCGAACCAGGCGAAGTCAAAATTCCTGGCCAATATGAGTCACGAGCTACGTACGCCACTGAACGCAATCATCGGCTTTTCCGAAATCATGGAGTCCGGAATGTTCGGCCCGCTCGGGGCCGAAAAGTATAATGAGTACTGCAGCGATATTCGTGGCAGCGGACAATATCTGCTCGAAGTCATCAACGACATCCTCGACATGTCGAAGATCGAGGCTGGCCGGCTCCGGCTCGATTTCGATGATATAGGTCTTGATACGCTACTTAACGACGCAATGCGTGTCGTTTCCGCGCGCGCTGAAGACAAGGCGCTGCAGGTCACCGCGCGAATATCGCCGCACCTGAAATTGCGAGCCGATCGCCGCGCACTTAAGCAAGTGGCGCTCAACCTGCTATCCAACGCCATCAAATTTACGCCAACGGGCGGCCGGATCATTGTTCGCGGGCGCGCGACCAGCCATTGCATCATTCTTTCCATCGCCGATACCGGCATCGGCATTGCCCGGGACGCTCTCGCGCGTCTCGGGCGCCCTTTCGAACAAGTGGAAAGCCAACTGACCAAGAGCCATCAGGGCTCAGGGCTCGGTCTCGCAATCTCGAAGTCACTGGTAGAGCTGCACGGCGGTCGCATGCGAATTCGTTCTACGCTCGGCAAAGGCACGATCGTCATGGTGCGCTTGCCGCTCGAGCCGCAATGCCTGCTTCCGCGCGAAGAAGCGGCCTAATCCACCACCGGATCCTGCCCCAAGATCCGAACGAAACTCGCGCGCACTTTTCTCTGCGTATCGGCCAGCGTCGCTTCAAGCGTCGCAAAATCCGGCACGTCGGCGGCCCGCGCAAGCAGCCGTAGAAGGCCTGCCCCAGCCACTTTTGGATCAAAAGTGTCTGGCAGAGACAAGCGCAGGATCTGCGTCAGATCTTGATAAAGTTGAACCGCAGGCCGAAGAACTTCCACATCCTCCACCGCCAAGACGTTCAATGCTCTCGCCTTTTCGAGCACACGCGCCGTCGACGTATCAAGAATGTCCGGAAGGCGGTGGGCGTGAACGAGCTGCAAATATTGCGCAATGAACTCAATATCGATCAGCCCGCCAGCCACATATTTGAGGTCCCACCGGGCACTGTCGCCTTTCTCCTTGGCAATCGCCGTCCGCATCTCGACTACGTCGCCAGCCGTCAACCTGGCGTCACGCGGACGCTGAAGAATGCCCGCAATAACGTCTTCGACTCGCTTCCGGAATGCAGGGGAGGTGGAAACGACGCGCGCCCGAGTGAGCGCCATATGCTCCCAGGTCCAGGCTTCGCTGTCCTGATATTCAAGAAACCCGTCGAGTTGCGTCGCCAGCGGACCTGCGCGGCCCGAGGGCCGCAGCCGCATATCAACCTGGTAAAGCGCCCCATAGTTAGTCTGCGCCGTCAGCGAATTGATCAGTCTTTGGGTCAAGCGGGCAAAGTATTGCGTTCCATATAGCGGGCGTGCGCCGTCAGATTCCGGATTCTCATCGTCAAAATCATAGACCAGGATGAGGTCGAGATCTGACGTGGCGGTCATTTCGCAACCGCCAAGCTTGCCCATCGCGATAACCGCCGACTCTTCGTTGCGCATGTGGCCATGGGCCTTCGCAAAATTGTCGCCCACGGCGCGGTGAACAGCGCGAATGACCGCATCGGCCAGCCCCGCGAACGCCTGCCCTGCCTGCCGCGCGGTTACCGTCCCCGTCAGGATACGTACTCCGATGAGGAACATGTATTCGAGTCCGAACATGCGGATACGCTCGAGCAAATCCTCGTCGTGGCGTGATTGCGCGAGCGCGGCGTCGAAGCGCCGTGCAAGCTCCGCGTCGCCCGGCAAAGCTCCAAAAAAGCTAGGCTCGACGAGTGCGTCGATCACCTGCGGATGGCGGGCGAGGATATCCCCGAGCCGCGGCGCGGTCCCGAGGACAAGCACGATGAGCGCGATGAGATCTGGGTTTTGCCTGAGGAGGGAGAGCAAGCGCGCAGCGCCATGCAGGTTGGCGAGAAAATGATCGAACAGCACGAGCGTCGCGCCGGGATTGTCGGTGCGGGCAATTTGCTCAAGCAACGCGGGCAGCAGTGCTTGTAGGTGCCCATGAGCTGCCTCGCCTTTCAAAGAACGATGGCTGCCGCCCAGCCAGTCCCGGACTATGCCGGACGCTTCGAGTGGTGCCTTGAAGCCGAGCTCCGACAGCTGATCGAGTGTCTTGTGATCGTCCGCATCCCGAGGAAATGCCAACAGCGGCCGTTCGGTCTCCGGCGTCTTTTCGAACAGCCGGGCGTAAAATTGCTGCACCTTGTTCAGATGTCCGAGCAGCACCGCAGCAAAAGCATCCCTGTCATCAAATCCAAGGAAATGCGCGAAGCGCTCGAGCTCCGCCCGATCGCCCGGCAGGCTTTGCGTCTGCTCGTCATTCACCATTTGCAAACGGTGCTCGACGACGCGAAGAAACCGGTAAGCTTCCTTCATGGCGTCGCGCGCCTCGGCATCTATCCATTGGTCTGTACAAAGTTTGTCGAGCGTTGTCAGCGTGTCGCGGTCGCGAAGAGCCGGATTGCGGCCGCCTGCGATCAATTGCTGCGTCTGTGCAAAAAACTCAATCTCACGGATGCCACCCCGACCGAGCTTGATGTTGTGCCCCTCGACTGCGATTTCACCATGACCGCGATACGCGTTGATCTGCCGTTTCATGGCGTGAACGTCGGCAAGCGCGACGAAGTCGAGGTACTTTCGCCACACAAACGGTGCCAGTTCCTGAAGGACTTCTTCGCCAGCCGCAATATCGCCGGCGCAGGCGCGCGCCTTTATCATGGCGGCGCGTTCCCAGTTCTGTCCAACACTCTCGTAGTATGAGAGAGCTGCTGCCCTGGAGATTGCAACCGCTGTCGACGCCGGGTCGGGCCTCAGCCGTAGGTCGGTGCGAAAAACGTAACCGTCGGCGGTCCGTTCTTGCAGCAGCTTCACCAGCCGCTGCGTAAGGCGCACATAGAGCGTGGATGGCTCAGCATCCGCAAGCAGTGCCGGTGCTGCCGGGTCGTACAAAACAATGAGGTCGATGTCGCTCGAGTAGTTGAGCTCGAATGCGCCCATTTTGCCCATGGCGAGGACGATGTAGCCGCTGCCTGCCTGCGGCTTGGTCTTGTCCTTCAGGACAAGCCGCCCTGCGCGGCCTGCTTCCGCCAACGCAAATCTTACAGCGCCATTCACTGCGGCATCGGCAAGTTCGGTAAGTGCATGCGCCGTGCGCATTACCGACCAAACGCCGCCGATGTCGGCAAGCGCAATCAGCAAAGCGGCTTCAGCTTTCATGCGGCGAAGCTCCCGCATCGCCCCTGTTTCGTCCTTGCTTACCGCCGCGGCGTGACCATGGTCTCTCAGGAGCGCCGCAAAATGCTGCTCGGGGTTTGCCAACAGCAGCCGCAGAAGCCGTTCCGGCTCGCGGGTGGTCAAATCCCAAAGATACGGTGAGCTCTCGGCGAGAGAGTCCACAAGCGTGCCGACGATCGGCCGCTTGGAAAATAGTTTTTTGAGGGAATTGGAGTCGGCCGACGATGCCCCCGCTAGCCATTCGGATACGCGTAACTTCGCGACGTCGCGGTCGCTCAACCGCGGGGCGGTTGTAATCAGGTCGGCAAGCGCAGCGCCTTTAGCGGCAGCGGCATTATCGGATTTGCGGGCTTCCTTCTTAGGGGGAGCCTTGCGTCTTGCGGGGCGCCTCATCCGGAAATCTGTACCGGCCCTCGCCGCGGCAAGGCAATGATGCTTTTCAGGCCGGGTTTGTTGTCGGCCAATACGAGCTCACCGCCATGCAAGCGGGCGACGGCCGCTGCGAGACTCAAACCGAGGCCGGAACCCGGCTGCGAGCGGCTTTGCTCAAGCCGTACAAATCGCTCAACCACACGGTCCCGGTCGCTTTCCGGAATACCAGGCCCACAGTCGGTCACTGTCAGAAGAATCCGGTCACCTTCGGTGAGTGCCCGAACGACAACCTCACCCGCCACGCCGTTCACCGCTCCATCTGCCGCGCCCGCATATTTGATCGAGTTGTCGACGAGGTTAGCGAGTGCCTGACTAATAAGCTCCCGATTGCCAATTACGGGCGCCGGCGTATCGGCTTCCACCTTTAACATGAGACCCTTTTCGTCCGCGAGCGGCTCGTACAGCTCTCCGACGTCGCGGGCAATTTCTGCGGCGTCGAACTCGCTCATATCACCGCGCGCCTGACCGGATTCCGCGCGCGCGATCATCAACAGGGCATTAAACGTTCGAATAAGACCTTCGGACTCTTCGATCGTGCTTTCCAGTGCCGCCCGGTACTCAGATTCATTCTTCGCAACGCGCAAGGCCTGTTCGTTGCGATTCCTGAGACGAGTCAATGGCGTCTTGAGATCGTGCGCAATGTTGTCTGTAACTTCCTTCAAACCGCGCATCAGGGCTTCGATCCGTTCAAGCATCACGTTCAAGTTTTCGGCCAGTCGGTCCAGTTCATCGCCGGTGCCCGCGACCGGCAACCGTCCGCCCAGATCGCCACGCATGATCGTGCGTGTGGTCTCCGTCATCGCATCGACGCGACGCAGGACCCGGCGGGTGACGAAGAGTCCGCCTGCAAGACCCAGAACGATCACAATCGCGATCGACCAACGCCCGGCCGCAAGCACGATATTGTAGAGACGCTCACGCTCGTCGAGGTCGCGCCCGACCAACAGACGGAAACCGCCCGGCAGCTGGAAGACGCGCACAAGCGCGTGATGTTCCGGATGATCGGCAGCATCCGCCTCGTCGAGCCGTTTGTAGACGGTCTCCGTCCAGCCCGGATTGTCGAGCGTGCCGGGCGGCAAAGCCGTGACATTGCCGGCCAGGGCCTCGCCTGCAAATGTCGTGACGAGATAAAGGCTGGAGCCGGGACGCCGCGCGCGGGCGTCGACGACAATTACGAGCCGCCTGATCCCTCCCTGTCGATACTGTTCGGAGAGTCCGGTGATCTCGGCATTGACCGTATCGGTGATCTGCTCGGTGATCAGCCTGCGCGTGTTGAGTGCGAAATAACCGAGCAGAAATGCCGCGAATAGCCCGAAAACGGTCAAATAGACCAGCGTGAGCTTGAACGTGGTGGTGCGAAATAACTTACCGAGCGCCGTCACGTATCATGTATCCCGCGCCGCGGATTGTGTGCAAAAGCGGCTGGGAGAAACCTTTATCGATTTTCGAGCGCAAGCGCGAGATGTGCACGTCAATGACGTTGGTTTGGGGGTCGAAATGGTAATCCCACACGTTTTCCAGCAGCATTGTGCGGGTAACCACCTGTCCGGCATGCTGCATCAGGTATTCAAGAAGTCGAAATTCGCGTGGCTGCAATGAGACTTCCTCGTCTCCGCGACGCACCTGGTGGGACAGGCGGTCGAGTTCGAGATCGCCCACCCGAAGCACAGTTTCCTCGCTACGGCCGACGCGGCGGCGCGCGAGCACTTCTACCCGCGCGAGTAACTCCGAAAATGAGTAAGGTTTGGACAGATAGTCGTCACCGCCGGCCCGCAAACCTTTGACCCGGTCATCGACCTGGCCGAGCGCAGACAGGATCAAGGCCGGAGTCCCAATTCCCTTTCCCCGCAGCGCGCCGATCAGCGAAAGACCGTCTCGTTTCGGGAGCATTCGGTCCACGATCAGGACGTCGTATTGACCGTCAACCGCCATTGTCAGCCCGTCGTCACCATCCGTAGCCGAATCGGCGACATGCCCGACTTCACGGAATGCTTTGACCAAATAGTCCGCGGCGTCGCGATCGTCCTCAATGACCAATAGGCGCATGGTGACCCGATCCGGTTGCGCTTCAGCCGCCCGGCTGAAAGGGCGCTGCCTGTTAATATCCGCAAAGGTGGGCATCGGTCACACCAATTCCAGTCATTTCGGTGGCGGGGTCAACTACCTCCTGCCATGGGGCCCCCATTCGTACGCGAGGGGGTGGCGGAAACCGCCACCCCCTCAACGACTCCACCCCAGCGGGGGCGACGGATGCCAGGGTTGGAGCTCGGTCGAAAGTGGCCCAACCAAGAGCCACTCCCGGAATTTTGCCGGGACGGGCGCAATGCCCGCCCCGTTGAGGTCGGACCACCGGCGGGGGCGACGGATGCCGGCGGGACGTCCCCAATCTCGTGTCTCAGCCGCGGCCCAGCGGCAGCGCGACAAAGCGCGTGTTGTCACCCTTCTTCACGCGAACAAGGACTGTCTGTTTGCCTTGCGTCCGCGCGGTCGTGATGACCTCGCGCACGTCCGTCGGCGTTGAAACAGATTTGCCGGCAACCTCGAGAATGATGTCGCCAGTCGAGAAGCCGTGATCTGCCGCGACGCCACCCGAATCGACCGCCGTGATAACCACACCCTCGACGCCCGCGCCTGCGACCCGGGCGGCCGGCGCGAGAGTCAGACCGAGTTTGCCGAGATCGGCGCCACTGTCTCCTTCTCCCGCCGCCGCCCGCGCTTCTTTGGCGTTCGGCATTTCGCCGAGGGTCAGCGTCAGAACCTTTTCAGATCCGCTGTGGAGGACTGTGAGCTTTACCGACGCCTTTGGCGCCAGCGATCCGATTTTCTTGGCGAGATCGCGCGCGTCCTTGACCAGATTGCCGTCGACGGCGGTAATGACGTCGCCTGCTGCAATTCCAGACTTGGCGGCGGGACTGTTGGGTTGCGGCTCCGCGACGAGCGCACCTTCGGCTTTCTTGAGCCCGAGGCTGTCGGCAATGTCCTGCGTGACCGGCTGAATCTGAACTCCGATCCAGCCACGAGTGACCGAGCCGTGATCCTTCAGCTGAGCGACTACGCTACTTACAGTATCGGAGGGAATCGCGAAGGCTATGCCAACCGAACCGCCCGACGGTGAAAAGATCGCCGTATTCACACCGATGACATTGCCTTCAGTGTCGAATGTTGGACCACCCGAGTTGCCCTTGTTCACAGGTGCATCGATCTGAATGAAGTCGTCGTAGGCGCTCGCTCCGATATCGCGTCCACGCGCCGAAACAATGCCGGCCGTAACCGTGCCGCCGAGACCGAAGGGATTGCCGACGGCAAGAACCCAATCACCGAT
>DATBTA010000120.1:0-4261 GCA_036559505.1 Pseudolabrys sp.
GCTGATCCATTTCCTCGTAGTCGCCCTGCTGCAGGTCGACGATCTCGCGCTCGGAGGAGCCTGAGATCAGGATCATCGGGAAGCAGTTGGTCGTCGCGTGCGCGAGCGCGGTGAGCCCGTTGAGAAAACCGGGCGCCGACACGGTGAGACAGATGCCGGGCTTCTTAGTCAGGAAGCCGGCGATCGATGCCGCATAGCCGGCGTTCTGCTCGTGCCGGAACGAAATCACACGAATGCCGGAGGCTTGCGCCATGCGGCCAAAATCCGTGATCGGAATTCCAGGCACGCCATAGATCGTGGTCAGGCCGTTGAGCTTGAGCGCGTCGATGATGAGGTGAAATCCGTCGGTCAGATCCTGTTCCGCTTCCGGCGCGGTTTCGGGTTTTGCCTTCACTGCTGCTTCGGCCATGAGTGTCTCCCGTCGCTTTATTCGTTCAATCGAGATAATCGGCGTAGCGCGACACGTGATCGGCGAGGCCGAGCGCGTGGTCGCGCACCAGTTCTTCCGCACGATCAGTCGCGCGGGCTTCAAGTGCTTCGATGATGTTCATGTGGTCGCGGATCGAGCGGTCGGCCCTATCCTGCTCGCCGATGGTCGTGCGGCGGATCATGCGCATATGCGTGAACAGGTTTTCGGCGAGATCGATCAGGACCTCGTTACGGCTGAGCCGGATGATGGTCTGGTGAAACTCGATGTTGACGTCGGAATATTCGTCGAGGTGCGCGCGCAGCTTGCCGTTCTCGAAGGTCGCAAACATCTTGCGCAGGCCTGCGATTTCCTCGTCGGTCGCCGTCTTTGTGATCAGCCGCGCCGCCATGCTTTCGAGCGCCGCCCAGGCCGTGATCATCTCGATCACCTCGCGCTTGGTCTTGCGCACGACGTAGATGCCGCGCCGCGGCACCGAGCGCACGAAGCCCTCGCTCTCAAGCTGCGCCATGGCTTCGCGCACCGGCGTGCGGCTGATGCCGAAATCCTGTGCCAGCTTGCGCTCGTCGAGACGGATGTCGTCGCGGCTGCGGTAGATATCCATCGCCACGATCGCGTTCTTCAACGCGGTGTAGGCCTTGTGCTTGAAGCTCGGCGTCACATCGATCGGCGCAAGCGCGGGATGCGGCGCAAGCGGTGTGCGGGGGCCAGCACGGCCAGAAATACCGACGCGGCGGGGGTTACGGTCTCGGCTACTCATGACTGGTATACAATATGCCAGACAGATGGACAGGCGCAACCCGCCCGAATTAACAGCCCGATTTCGTCGGCTGGCGCTGGAAACCGGGCCTACTGGGCCGGCCGCAACTTGCCGGATCGCAGCCTGGTCCAACCTGCCTGAATGATCGGCCAGAACAGTGCGATCAGGCCGAGCGACATGATCGTGCTCACCAGACCGTTGGACCAGAACACGCCGAGGCCGCCTTGCGAGGCAAGCAGCGACTGGCGGAACGCCTCTTCTGCCTTATCGCCAAGCACGATCGCCAGCACCATTGGCGCCAGCGGGTAGTTGCACTTCTTCATGAAGTAACCGGCGACGCCGAACACCAGCATCATCACCACATCGAAGGTGTTGTTATGCACGGTGTAGGCGCCGATCGCGCACAGCACCAGGATGACCGGCGCGATCACGCTGAACGGAATGCGCAGGATCGCGGCGAACAGCGGCACGCAGGTCAGCACGATGATGAGGCCGACGATGTTGCCCATATACATGCTGGCGATGAGGCCCCAGACGAAATCTTTCTGCTCGGTGAACAGCAACGGGCCGGGCTGCAGGCCCCAGATCAGCAAGCCGCCGAGCAGCACCGCGGCCGTTGGTGAGCCGGGCACGCCGAGCGAAATCATCGGCAGCAGCGCGGACGTGCCGGCGGCATGCGCCGCGGTCTCCGGCGCAATCACGCCTTCAATTTCACCTTTACCGAAATTTTGCCCACGCTTCGAAATGCGCTTGGCGATGCCGTAGCTCATGAACGAAGCCGGCGTCGCGCCGGCCGGGCTAATGCCCATCCAGCAGCCGATCAGACAGGAGCGCAGAGACAGCATCCAGTAGCGCGGCAGCTCCTTCCAGGTTTGGAATACGATCTTCAGATTTATCTTGGCTGCCTTGCCGCGGAAGCTCAGCCCCTCCTCCATGGTTAGCAGGATTTCGCCGATGCCGAACAGGCCGATGACGGCGATGAGGAAGTCGAAGCCGTTGAGCATCTGCTCGACGCCGAACGTCAGGCGCAGCTGGCCGGTCATCTGGTCGAGCCCGACCGAGCCGAGCGCAAAACCGAGCATCATCGAGGCCACTGTCTTGAACGGCGGCTCCTTGCTGAGGCCGACGAAACTGCAGAAGGCCAGAAAGTAAACGGAGAAGATCTCGGGCGGGCCGAACCGCAATGCAAAGCTCGCAACCAGCGGCGCCACCAGGGTGATCATAATGACCGCAAACAGCGCGCCGACGAATGATGACGTGAAGGCTGCCGTGAGCGCTTCGCCGGCGCGCCCTTGCTGCGCCATCGGATAGCCGTCGAACGTGGTCGCCACCGACCACGGTTCGCCGGGTATGTTGAACAATATCGACGTGATCGCGCCGCCGAACAGCGCCCCCCAATAAATGCATGACAGCATGATAATCGCCGAGGTCGGCGACATCGAGAACGTCAGCGGCAGCAGGATCGCGACACCGTTGGCGCCACCCAGGCCGGGCAGCACACCGACGATCACGCCGAGGATGATGCCGACGACCATCAGCAGAAGGTTGAACGGCTGAAGGACCACCGCAAAACCGTGGAGCAGATTACCGATATCTTCGAACATTTCGCTTAGTCCCTCGACCCGCCGGCCATCGCGTGGCGGCGGCCACCCAACTCAGTATCCCAGGAGATTTTCGAGCGGCCCCTTCGGCAAGGGCACGAGAAACCAGACCTCGAACATCAGAAACGTAAGAATCGGAACCACCACGCCGACCGCGATAGCCACGAGCCAGTTGTAGTTGCCCAGCCACTTCATGAAAGCGATGATCAGCAGCGCGGACGACACGTAGATCCCGAGATACGGAATCGCCGCGACGTAGATCGCGGTCGGCACAACCACCGCCAGGACCTGGCGGATCTGTCCCCACTCCGCAAAGAGTTCGCCGTCATCCGCGCTCAGCAGGGTCTTGGTGAGGTTCACCGCGCAGGAGATCACCACCGCCAGACTGACGTAGAACGGGAAGAACCCGGCTCGCGGACCCTCCGCGCCCCAACCTATGCCAACCTTGATGCTTCCGTAGATTCCGATCAACGCGAGGATGGCCATGGCGATGGCCACGCCAATTTCGACACCCCGGTGGGACGGACCCGCCCCACCGGTTTCTTTTACCGTTTCATTCATTCCTGCCTCTTGTCCTGCGGTTCGAAGAAGACGTGCCGCAGATCAGTTCGTCTTGGCGAGGAAGCCGGCGTCTTTCATCAAGCCTTCATGCAGTTTCTCGGCATTGGCGACCCATTTCGCATAGTCGTCGCCGGTCATGAAGGTCTGGTTGAAGGCTCCGTCGTCCATCAGCTTCTTCCACTCGGGCGTTCCGCGCACTTTCTTGAACAGGTCAACATAGTAGGCGACCTGGTCTTTCGTGACGCCCGGGGGCATGAAGTAACCGCGCAACATGAGATACTCGACGTCCAGGCCCTGCGATTTGCAGGTTGGAATATCATTCCATGACATATCGGCGGTGATCTTCTCTTTATAGTCGAGCTTCTTGCTGTCGAACACGCAGAGCGGCCGGAGCTTGCCGGCGCGCCAATGGGCAACCGCCTCGATCGGGTTGTTCACGGTGGAGTCGACGTGTCCACCGACCAATTGAACGGCCACCGCACCGCCGCCTTTGTACGGGATGTAGGTCATCTTCTTACCCGTCGCCTTTTCAAGCGCGACGGTGATGATCTGATCTTCCTGCTTCGATCCCGTGCCGCCCATCTTGAAGGTGTTGTCAGGCGCGGCCTTGATCGCGTCGACATAGTCTTTGACGGACTTGTACGGCTTGTCGGCGTTGACCCACAGGACGAACTCGTCGAGCGCCATCATCGAGACCGGAGTGAGATCCTTCCAGTTGAACGGAATGCCGGTCGCAAGCGGCGTCGTGAACAGATTCGATAGTGTGATGATCAGCTTGTGACCATCGCCTTTGGCGTTTTTTGCAGCCAGGAAACCTTCGCCGCCGGCGCCGCCTGACTGGTTGATCACGACGACAGACTGCTTGGACAGGTTATGCTTCGTAATAATGCCCTGCATCACGCGGGCCATCTG
>DATBTA010000121.1:0-2215 GCA_036559505.1 Pseudolabrys sp.
CCGATGTTCCGACGCTACAGGAGGCTGGAGTCCCCAATGCGGTGGTCGAGACTTCACAAATGTTTCTCGCGCCGGCGGGCACACCGCCAGATATCATCAACCGGCTGAGCGAAGAGACCCGCGTGATCCTGCAGAAGCCGGACGTGAAGGAGAAAATGCTCAAAGCCGGCTTCCTCGTGTAATACGAAGGGCCGGATGAGCTGCACGCGCGTATGGTTCGTGAAATACCGGTCTGGAAGGAAATCGTTGAGCGCGCCGGCCTTGCGAAACAGTAAGCCGCTCATTGCATTGAACGCGATTCTGGCGTGAGAAAGCGACATCCGCTATCGGATGATCCGATGTTTCCCACCGCACCTAGCAACTACAACTTCAACGCGGCCTTGGCCGACGAAGGAGGCACTTACCGGCTGATGGCGGATATCGCCGCAGTGATCGAGCCCGGCGACGTAATTACGTTGTCCGGCGATCTCGGCGCCGGCAAGACGACTTTTGCCCGAGCTCTGATCCGTTTCTTTGCCGGCGATGAAAGCATCGAGGTGCCAAGCCCGACCTTTACGCTCACGCAAATGTACGTGCTGCCGCGTTTCTCGCTCGTCCACGCCGATCTCTACCGGTTGTCCGGCCCGGCCGAACTTGCCGAAATCGGCCTCGAGGATGCGGCAGAAGGCGCAGTGCTGCTGATTGAATGGCCTGACCGCGCCGGTACGCTTTTGCCGGCCGATCGACTTGACGTCGCATTTACCTTGGCACCACCGCAAGGCGCCAACGCACGCAATGCCCGCATCACCGGCTTCGGCCGCTTCGCTCCCCGTGTCGAACGAATCGCAGCAATGCGTCGGTTCCTTGATCGAACCGGCTACGGCCGTGCAACGCGTCGGCGTATTCAAGGTGATGCCTCCACGCGCAGTTATGAGCGGCTCACCCGCGATGGCGCCACTTACATTTTCATGAATTCTCCCAAGCGACCCGATGGCCCGGCCGTGCGCGATGGCAAGCCTTACAGCGCAATCGCGCATCTTGCGGAAAACGTCACGCCTTTCATCGCGATGGCCCATGCCCTGCGCGGCCGCGGCTTTTCCGCGCCGGCTGTCTTCGCTGCCGATCGCGAATCCGGACTGCTGGTAATCGAGGACCTCGGCGAGGAGCTTTTTGTCGAAGGTGATCCGCCTGCACCGATCGAAGCTCGCTACGAGGCAGCGACCGACCTGCTGGCCGATTTGCACGGCGATACGCCGCCGGCCATCGTGCCGGTCGAGCCTGGCGTCGACTACCAATTGCCTCACTACGATATGGAGGCTTTCCTGATCGAAGCCGAGTTGCTGCTTGACTGGTACCTCCCCAAGCTCGGCGTCAAAATCAACGACATCAAACGCAACGCTTTTCGATCGCACTGGCAGGAGCTGCTCCTGCCCTTGACGACCGGCGTGCAGACCTGGGTGTTGCGCGACTTCCATTCGCCCAATCTGCTGTGGTTACCGGAACGCGAGGGCATTGCTCGCGTCGGGTTGCTTGACTTTCAGGATGCAGTGATGGGACCGGCCGCGTACGATCTTGCATCGCTGCTGCAGGACGCACGCGTCGACGTACCAGAAATGATGGAGATCGCCTTGCTGTCGCGCTACGTGCGTGCGCGCATGCGCAAAGGGGCCTTTGAGGCGTCCGACTTCGCGCGCGGCTACGCGACGCTCGCCGCGCAGCGCGCCTCAAAAATCCTCGGCATATTCGCGCGGCTCGAACGCCGCGACCACAAGCCGCAATATCTGCGACACATGCCGCGCGTCTGGAACTATCTACAACGCTCGCTGGCTCACCCGGATCTGGCGCCGCTCGCCGCCTGGTACCGCACCAATGTTCCGCCACTGAAGGTCTAGATGAGCGCCTCCGGAAAAAACATGCCGCGTTGCGCCATGGTGTTGGCCGCCGGACTCGGCACGCGCATGCGCCCGCTGACCGACACGATGCCGAAGCCGCTCGTGCGGGTCGCGGGCAAACCACTCATTGACCATGTGCTCGATCGTCTCGCCGACGTCGGCGTCGAAAAAGCCGTCGTCAACGTGCATCACTTCGCCGAACAACTCATCGGCCACCTGGCTCAGCGAGCGCGGCCGCGGATTGCGATCTCCGACGAGCGCGGACTGCTGCTTGGGACGGGCGGCGGAGTCAGAAAGGCCCTGCCTGAGCTTGGCGAAGGGCCGTTTTTTCACATCAATTCCGA
>DATBTA010000122.1:0-2952 GCA_036559505.1 Pseudolabrys sp.
GCTCTTCCGGGGGGCAATGTCGATCCTATCGAGACGAACATTCACCAAAGGTCTGCTCGCGAGCGCTTTGGTACCGGGCACTTCGGCGTTTGGGCAACCCAACGATCCGGCGAGCATTGCCATCATCGATACCCCGCACAATGCCGCGAAGGTCGCGTCGAAGCTGGCTGCGCAAAATGTGAAAGTTGTCGTGCGGTTTTTCGCGCGAAAGCCACAGCCGGGCCTGCGCGAAAAGGTCATGGCGTCCGACAGCAACATGATCGACGGCGTCCGCGAGCCGACGATATTGATCAGGCACGGCCTCTCGATCGTTTCTCTCTACCAGTATCGAAACAACCTTCCCGAGAAATTTCTGAAGGGACTGGAAGATACCGGTTCGGCAAAGACGGAAGTCGCTGCCGATGTAAAGGCCGCACTGGATCAGGCCAAATTGGTCGGGCAGCCCGAAGGGTCGGCAATCTATTTCGGGGTCGACTTCAATGTGAATCGCGCCACCGTGGAGCCTGTTCTCGAGTATTTTCGTGCCGTCGGCCGGACGGTCGGCAATCATTATGCGATCGGGGTTTACGGCAACGGGTTCGTCAACCGTATCCTGCGCGAGGAAAAACTCGTGGCGTACAACTGGATATCCGCCTCGCGGGCACACGCAGAAACCGTTGATTTCTATAACAGCGGACGATGGCATCTTTTTCAGAACCAGGTTGACCGCCGCTGGTTTGGACCACCCGGCAAATGCTCAACCGGCCTCGATGTCGATACCAACGTGCAGAACCCCAGTGTATCCAATATCGGTGCGTGGGGAGCGGGAGAAGTCGACAGAAGCCGGAACCAGAAAATTTTTGACCAGCGCCGCTTCGCGATCCGTGCAACGCCGGTCGTTCAGCAAAGCGCCGATGCCGGAGGGTCGATCGATCGTCTAGGCTGCAAGCCCGACAAGAGCGTGCCGCGCAATGCCAATGTCAGAATTCTCGTGCAATCCGGCGCCTGGTCCGGTGTGGACATCGACGAAGACGGCAACGTCGACGGCCAGGTAAAGACCGCCGATCTGACGTCCAATCTCGCGACGATGCCGCCCTGGGGATCGCCGTCATAAGACGAGTGCGCTGCTCACGCCGTCTGCAATGCGCCGCTCGCCGCCATCACGCTCCGGATCGATCTATGAACGCTGCAGTGTGATTGTGGCGCCTCGCACCTCGGCCTTTTCGTCTTGCGACTTGATCGTGACCGATTGCTTGTCGCCTCGCGTGACCAAATTCAGATCGGCGCGAAACGTCTGCCCTTTTGCTACGACCCGAAAGCCGGCGCCTTCGACCTTGCCGGATAAAGTCCCCGCTGCATTGCGAGTGGCCTCGCTCCAGGACCCCGTGATCGCATCGCCTGAGTAAGTCGCGCTGGCGCGCAGGTCGAAACTGTAGCTTTGGCTGGCACAGTGGAGATTGAGCTGAAGCTTGCTTTGCGTCTCCAGAACATCATAAGAGGCTCGGCATTTGATCGGTTCGTTCCTGCCATTGGCCAGGTCGATTGTCCCGGCTCCGGACCAACCGCCCGCCAATTGGGCGAATGGGCTTTCGCTCGGCGCTGAACCGACAGTTGCCCTAGTTTGAGCATCGGCATAACCAACAAGAAATACCAACACCACCGCCGACGTTACGGCGCGAAGTGTCATCGGATTTGCGACTTTCACCATGGGGCAATAACAGCTGTCGTCGTCTCATAGTTCCCGTGGAACTCCGAGATTACCTGTTCCTCGGCTTTTAGCGGACGCAATTGCCCTAACCCTCACGCCATCTGCAGCGCTTCGCTCGCCGCCAGCCATTCCTCTTCCGCTTTGGCGATCGCGGCAACGACATTGGCGCGCGTCTTCGATAATTCCGCCGCGCGCGCCGGGTCGCGCGCGAACAGGTCGCCGTCGGCGAGCGTTGCATCGAGCTTGTTCAGCTGCCGCGTCAGGTTCGCGAGATCAGCTTCGGCCTTGGTCACGCGCTTGCGCAAAGGCGCCGTCTCCGTGCGCTTTTCGGCCGCGGCGCGGCGCGCAGCGGCGGGATCGGGCCGCGGCGCAGGCTTGACCGCCGGCGCAGTGTCCGCGCCGGATTCGCTGAGCACGCGGCGCCGGTAATCGTCGAGATCGCCGTCGAACGGCTTCACCGTTCCACCCTGCACCAGCCAGAGCCGGTCGGCGCAGGCCTCGAGCAGATAGCGGTCATGCGAGACCAGGATCACCGCGCCGGGAAAGTCGTTGATGGCCTCGATCAGCGCCGCGCGGCTGTCGATGTCGAGATGGTTGGTCGGCTCGTCGAGGATCACGAGATGCGGCGCGCTGAAGGTGGCAAGCCCGAGCAGCAGCCGCGCCTTCTCGCCGCCCGACAGCTTCTCCACCTTGGTGTTGCCGGCCAGCCCGGAAAAACCGATGGCCCCGACGCGCGCGCGCACTTTCGCTTCCGGCGCATCCGGCATCAGCCGGCGCACATGATCGTAGGGGCTCGCCTCCGGCTCGAGCTCGTCGAGCTGGTGCTGCGCGAAGTAGGCGACCCGGAGGCCAGAGGCGCGCGTGATGGTGCCGTGCTCCGGCTGAAGCCTTGCGGCGAGCAGCTTGACCAAAGTCGACTTGCCGTTGCCGTTGGCGCCGAGCAGCGCGATGCGGTCATCGTTGTCGATGCGCAGCGACAGGCCCGACAGCACCGGGCGTCCCGGCTCGTAGCCGACCTCGACGTCGTCGGTGGCGATGATCGGCGGCGACAGCAACTTATCCGGCGCAGGAATATGGATAGGCCGCACCTCCTCGGAAACGAGCGCGGTGATTGGCTCAAGCTTTGCAAGCATCTTCAGGCGCGATTGCGCCTGCCGCGCCTTGGTCGCCTTGGCGCGGAAGCGGTCGACGAAGGCCTGCAGGTGCTTGCGTTGCGCCTCCTGTTTCTTGATCATTTTCTGGTCGAGCAGCATGCGCTCGCTGCG
>DATBTA010000123.1:0-4622 GCA_036559505.1 Pseudolabrys sp.
CGTGCAGCAGATAGAAACCGAAACCCATCGCGATGAAATTCACGAACTCGATGGGCCAGGGCATGCGAAGTGCGATCACCAAAAGGCAGGCGCCCATCACCATGCCGCCCGCTGCCATCAACCTTTGCTCGCTGATGTGCGCAACAAGCCATGCGACCATGAAGGTGTAGATCACGCCACCGATACCGAAGCCCGCGATCACGACGCCGGCGATCGATGCGCGGGTTTCGCCGGTGTCGCGCAACAGGACCGCAATGTAAGGAAAGACGCCAAACAGGAACAGCGCCTCGATGAACACCGCCCCGAAGCAATACTTGGCCAACGGATTGCTGAATACGGCACGATAGTTCGGAATGAACGTCGACAGGTCGAAACGTCCCGGAGATTCATTCAAACTACGAAAGCCGGGTATCGCCACCGCAAGCGCGACAAGATCGATCGCTCCGGTCACAAAGAACACGCCACGCCAGCCCACCACGTCACCGATCACGCCGGCGCCGGACGCCCCAAGAAGGTTGCCGGTCATAGCCGCAAACAGCAACCGGCCTATCGCGACTTGCCGCTGCTGCACGGGTACGCGGTCGCCGGCAACCGCCAGCGCAATCGGAAAGACCCCGCCGGCTGCGATGCCCGCGATTACCCGCAGGATCATGAGCATTTCGAAGTTCGTGGCCAAACCACAGGCAATTGTGGCTATGCCGACGACGAGCATGCATACCGCGATGAGCCGTGTCTTGCTGAACATGTCCGCCAGGGCGCCAAGCACGGGCTGGACAAGCGCATAAGGGAGAGTGAACCCCGTCGAGAGCAGCGCCGCCGTGGTCGGCGTGACGTTCAGCCCGCTGGCGATTTGTGGAATGACCGGATCGACCGACCGCATGAAAAGCGTCGTCGCAAAAATGACGAACGCCATGAGGTTGAGGACACGGCCCATGAAGATTTCAATTTCGCGCGCTTCAGCGCTTTGCCAGCCGGTCGAACTCGACGAGCATGCGCAATAGCGGCTCCATCTCCTTCAGGGGCACCATGTTAGGTCCATCGGACGGCGCCCTGTCGGGATCCTGATGGGTCTCGATAAATACGCCGGCAACGCCAACCGCAACGGCTGCGCGCGCAAGGACTGACACGAACTCGCGCTCACCTCCCGATTTGTCGCCCTGCCCGCCCGGCTGCTGCACCGAATGCGTGGCGTCGAAGATCACAGGCGCCAACGTCTCACGCTTGAGAATAGGAATCGCGCGCATGTCAGACACGAGCGTATTATAACCAAACGAGACGCCGCGCTCGGTCACGAGAACGTTGCGATTGCCCGCGCCGGTGATCTTCGCGACAACGTTCGGCATGTCCCATGGCGCAAGGAATTGGCCTTTCTTGACATTGACGACCTTGCCGGTCTTTGCGGCGGCTATCAGCAGATCTGTTTGCCGGCACAGGAAGGCGGGAATCTGGAGCACATCAACGGCCGGCGCGACCCGCGCACATTGCTCCGCCTCATGCACATCGGTGAGAATCGGGACTTTCAACTTGTCGCGGATTTCAGAAAAAATCGGCAAGGCCTGATCGAAACCGAGTCCACGCGCCGACTTGGCGGAGGTGCGGTTGGCCTTGTCGAAGGACGTCTTGTAGACGAGGCCTATTCCGGCGCGCGCCGCGATTTCCTTCAGTGCGGTCGCCATCTCAAGCGCGTGCGCCTTGCTTTCCAGTGCGCACGGGCCCGCGATCAAAGACATCGGCAAGTCATTGCCGAAGCGTACGGCGCCGATCGTCACGGTCGAGTTGGGCTTCTGATCCACGGGTTCACGTCCTCGCGGCGGACCATGAAGGGACGCAACGCACCGGTCAACGGGCCTCGCGCGCGGCCGCTTCGAATATAAGGACTGCCCCCATGCCATCCCCCGATCCGACCACTGTCGGATTCCCCGCGAAAATTCCTGCAATTCCGGCCTGCTCAGGCATCGCCTCCAGTGCGCTCACGTTATCCGTCGCAAAGCGAAGGGCGGCCAGTCGGGGGCTGGCGGACACATCAGGCGCCTTCACACCGAACCGGCGCGTGAAGACGGCAGGCGTCAGCATGTCGATCGTCCCGCGTGGAGTCTTGATTGCGAAGCCGCCATCGCTCGCAATAGCCGGCCCGCCGGCGAAGGTTTCGAAAAAATGCGCGTGATGCTCTGGCCGTTCCGCCACGGCAACAACGCCGATGATGCCGGTTGCCCCATTGGCGTGACGCTGAAAGGCCGGGTTCCAGAAATTCTCAGGGTAATGCTGCTGGCACGTTACAAAACGAATATCGGATGATGCCTTGTCGCTGGCAAAGGTCAGCGAAAAGCCGACCTTGACCGTCGCACCATCGGGGCGTTTGCCTTCGCGCTCAAAGCGCATCGTCGGCGCGGTCAAAATACCCGCCGCGCGAAATTCGCTTTCATCCGCATGAGCGTCTTTCGATTCCAGAATCAGGACCGACAGGCCCTCACTGCGTTGAGTGAAATCGCGGTTGTAGGCGCCGAACAAAGTTGAAAAGCGATCGCTGCCGAGCTTGTCCGGCTCGGCCAGCGTCAGCAACTCGATGAAGAAGCCCGGAAACTGGACAATGTGGTTGTGCGTGCCCCAAGGGTGGCGATTGCGCGCACCGACGGTAAAACCGAGCCGGCGATACAGGTCGGCCGCCGCATCGAGGTTTCTTACGGCATGGACGATATGGTCGAGGCCTCGCGGCATCGCGGGCGCTTACACCAGCCGGCTCTGCTCGACCGCAGCACCGATGAAAGATGAAAACAACGGATGCGGCTCGAACGGTCGTGACTTGAGCTCAGGATGAAACTGCACGCCGATAAACCAGGGATGGTCTTCGTACTCGATGATCTCCGGCAGGATGCCATCGGGAGACATTCCTGAGAAACGCATGCCGCGCTGCTCGAGACGCCCCTTGTACGCGGTGTTGACTTCATAACGGTGACGATGGCGTTCGGAAATTTCGGTCGCCCCATATATCTGCGATACGCGGCTGCCGCGCGTGAGTACTGCATCGTAGGCGCCAAGCCGCATGGTGCCGCCGAGATCACCGCTCATGCTCCGCTTCTGCAACTCGTTACCCTTGAGCCACTCCGTCATCAGGCCTACGACAGGCTCAGTTGTCGCGCCGAACTCTGTCGAGTTGGCATTCTCGATACCGCACAGATTGCGTGCAGCCTCGAGCACCGCCATCTGCATTCCGAAGCAAATGCCGAAATACGGCACGTGGCGTTCGCGGGCAAATTGCGCCGCCCGGATTTTTCCTTCCGCGCCGCGCTGACCGAATCCGCCCGGGACCAGAATGCCGTTAACGTGCTCTAGAAGCGGCGCCGCGTCCTCGCTTTCGAAAACCTCCGACTCGATCCAGTCGAGATTGACCTTCACCTTGTTGGCAATTCCACCATGGGAGAGCGCCTCGATCAGCGATTTGTAGGCATCCTTCATTCCCGTATATTTGCCGACAATGGCAATGGTGACGTCACCCTCGGGGTTGCGGATACGCTCATTGATCAGGCGCCAGCGCTCAAGATCGGGTGACTGCCGCGGCTCGATACCGAACGCGGCCAGCACCTCGGCATCGAGCCCTTCGGCCGAGTAGGCTTCCGGCACCGCATAGATATTGTCGACGTCACGGGCCTCGATAACTGCGCTTTCCCGAACATTGCAAAACAGCGCGAGCTTCCTCCGCTCGCTTTCCGGGATCGGCCGGTCGGTCCGGCACAGCAAGATATCCGGCTGAATGCCGATCGAGCGCAATTCCTTGACCGAGTGCTGGGTGGGCTTGGTCTTGAGTTCACCCGCGCTCGGGATGAACGGCATCAAAGTGAGATGGATGTAGATTGCGTGATTGCGTGGCAGATCGTTTCCGAGCTGACGGATCGCCTCGAAATACGGCAGGCCTTCGATGTCGCCGACCGTGCCGCCGATCTCGCAGAGCACGAAGTCGAAACCATCATTACCTTCACGGATGAAATCCTTGATGGCATTGGTGACGTGCGGGATGACCTGGATCGTTGCGCCGAGGTAATCGCCGCGCCGCTCGCGTGTAAGAATGTCCTGGTAGATACGGCCGGTGGTAATGTTGTCGTGCCGCGTGGCCGGGCGGCCGGTGAAGCGCTCATAGTGGCCGAGGTCGAGGTCGGTTTCGGCACCATCGTCGGTCACGAAGACTTCGCCATGCTGGTAGGGGGACATCGTGCCTGGATCGACATTGAGGTAGGGATCGAGCTTGCGGAGGCGAACTTTGTAGCCACGCGCCTGCAAGAGCGCGCCAAGCGCCGCAGAAGCGAGACCCTTGCCGAGTGAGGAAACCACGCCGCCGGTGATGAAGACGTACCGCGCCATGGGGCTCAACCTTTAGTCCCGGCGAATCGATTCGACGAGGCCGCCGCGCGCAAAGCTGATACATCTGCAGCGGCGTGTGGACAGCTCAATAAAACCTTCACCTTTACAGACGCTTGCAACAACAAGCTCATAATTCACTTGGCCAAAGCGAAGGGGCCGGTGAACCGGCCCCTGCTGATCTCTCATTGCGACCTCGGCACCTGCGGCCCGGCCGGTGGCGCCGGCGTCTGCGGCGCGCCGCGCAGCTGGTCGAGCACCCCGCCGCCGGC
>DATBTA010000124.1:0-6729 GCA_036559505.1 Pseudolabrys sp.
TTGAGGGGCTACCGAAGGGTGGCCCCTTCCGCATTGAGTGTCGCGGCTTGCGCCGACGAATGTCCGCTTTCGGAGGTAAAGGGGTCACGCCTTCTTGCACTGCAAATGTCTGCTTTTGATCCAAAGCGGACATGCTGCTCGCGCCGCACCGTGCACTTTGCTATCGTTGGGCGAAGCGGCCCCTCGATATGTTGTTTTCGTTGCAAGTTGGAGAGTGGCTATGCTCCATCGTTTGTCGGCCACACTGACTGCGTCTATTTTCGCGGTCGCGCTCATGCAGGTCGCGTCCGCGGCTGATTTGCCGAGGAAAGCACCAGCCTACAGCCCGCCGCCTCCACTCGCTAATTGGACCGGGTTCTACGTCGGCCTGAACGCCGGCTATTCATGGAGCCGCCTCAACAATACACTTTTGACCACCAACGGGACGCCCGGATATTTCGGATTGCCGCCTACAATTGTTGTGATACCCGGCGTGAACGCCAGTGGCACCGGTGGTCTGGATGACGGCAGTTTTACCGGCGGCTTGCAGCTTGGCTATAACATTCAATCAGGGCAGTTCGTTTACGGCATCGAAGGTGACATCAACTGGCTCCGGCACGAGCCGTCATTTGGTGGAACGTTTCCGTATTCGAACGGTGCCGGAACATACAACCTGACCGTCTCAAGTTCGATCGACTGGCTGGCCACCATTCGTGGACGCCTCGGCATGGCCGTCGGTGCCACGGGCAATACTCTCCTCTATGTGACGGGAGGCCTGGCGCTGACCGAGATCAAGTTTGATCAAAACTTTTCCGAGCCGCCCTTCACCTCTCCGCCCGACGGAACGCCGCAACACGCATCGATTTCCACCGTGAAAGCCGGCTGGACGGTCGGCGCCGGTGTCGAAAGCATGATCGGCGGCAATTGGTCGGCCAAGGCTGAGTATTTGTTCGCCCGGTTCAACCCGGGAGATGCTTCCGGCTCCTTCGAGGGCCTTGGCAGGTTTGCGACGCTCTCCAATTCACTCAGCCATCTCGACCTGCATGTCGCCCGCGTCGGCTTGAATTACAAGTTCGGTCGCTGACAGGGCATTCGATCAACGTCGGCAAGCTCCGGGCAATGTCCCGGATTTTTTTGTTGTGCAAGCCGAACCTCTTGAATGTCCGCTTTCGGAGCCAGAGCGGACAACGGATCAGCCACACCGTCCGCATAAAAAATGGTATAGCCGCGCGGGCCGCCCGATTTATCCTAAGTCCATCCGTGCCGAGATCTCATGCGCCTCACTCGACCGGCGATTGCGACAGCGCCGGCCCTGTTCGTGCTTTTGTGGAGCACCGGATTCATCGGCGCCCGCTTTGGCCTGCCGTATATCGAGCCTATGACTTTTTTGGCCGTGCGGATGGCATTCGCCGTGCTGATCATGGCCGCGATCGCAATAATTGGGAGCGCCCAGTGGCCCGACCGCAGCGAGGTCGGCCATAGTCTGGTTGCTGGCTCGTTGGTGCACGGCCTCTGTCTCGGAGGAGTGTTCACTGCCATCAGTCAAGGCGTTCCCGTCGGGATTTCAGCGCTGATCATGGGCCTTCAGCCCATCCTCACCTCGACCATTGCCGGTCGCTTTTTGGGCGAGCGGGTAACGCCGATTCAATGGGCTGGCCTTGTGCTCGGGCTTGTCGGTGTCCTGCTCGTACTGCACGACCGCAGCATCGTACTGGCAGGTTCCGCGCTTGGCTGGGTGGCAAACTTTTTGTCTCTTATCGGCATTACGCTCGGCACGCTTTATCAGAAGCGTTACTGCGGCGGTATCGATTGGCGCACCGGAATTCTCATCCAATATATCGGCGCTGGGTTGCTGTTTGCGCTCGGCGCCTTCGCATTTGAAACCCGCGAAATTCTCTGGAGCGGTGAGCTGATTTTCGCGCTCGCATGGCTGGTGCTGGTACTGTCGATTGCGGCGGTCGGGCTGATGTACTGGCTCATTCGCCGCTCGGCGGCGACCGGTTTTGCCAGTCTGTTTTATCTCGTTCCGGCCGTGACCGCGATATTCGCTTTCATCTTGTTCGGAGAGCGGCTGGACGCTCTTTCGGTCCTGGGGATGGTGATCTGTGCCGGCGGCGTGTTGCTGGCCAATCAGGGCGCCGCAAAGCCTCGCGCGCTTTGACTCCACAGCTGCTCGCCCGTGCCGACGAGGCGATCGCGCGAATGGCGCTAAGTAACTATACGCCCTATGCGCGCTTTGTTCGTCTTACCAGCGGCGCCAACCCCATCCGCCCGGCCAACGCGCATTGCCGGGATTCCAACCACGTTGAAAAGGGGACCCGAAGCGGTCGTCGTACCGGCCGTCGCCCGCAAGGAGGGCTTCAGTCGAAGGCTCGCGCGTTATGAAGCCGCCCTGGGGCTGATTGCTCAGCACCGCGACAAACTCGGTGCGATAGTTGGTCTCGGCGCTCAGCGGCTCGTCCGAGACGATGATCGAGGATCGCGGCAATGCGGTCGGCCCAATGCGATTGATGACATCCTGCGGGATGGTGATGCGGTCGAGCGCATTCTTGGCGTCGTCCGCGTCGTCGATCGTGACTGCCGTCCAGCGCAGGCCGGCATCCGTGCGCGCCATCGCGGTGAATACATGCGTGCCGATCCGCTTCTCGGGATTGCGGATCGTGACCGGGACCTCGATGCTGAAATCGAACACTTCGCCCCCGTCGGGCCACCGCTTGTGCGTATTGCGCCGTACGTAAAGCTTCTGCGTGGCGCGGCTGATGTAGACAGAGACCGGCACGAGCGCGAGTTGGGCATCGAGCGCCGCCTTGGCGGTGGCGGCCTTCCTGGCCTCGGCCGCCTTGACGGCCTCCTTTGCAGCGGCCGCATCGGGCTTTGACCTCGCGTCGGCCGTTGCGGTGTCGAGCTGCTTCCCCGCTTCCTCGGCCCTGGAAGCGGCCTTCTGCCTCCGCTCCTCGGCCCGCTGCTTCGCCTGGTCCGTTTTTGCGGCCGCGAGCGCCTTGTCGGCAGCCGCGAGTTCGGCATCGGCGCGGGCCTTGAGCGATGCCAGCTTGCGCAGCAACGCCGCGAGCGGCGCTGTTTCGCGCGCCGCTGCCGCGGCAGCTTTCTTGGCCGGGTCAACCGCCTTGGCGGCTTCCGCGGCCTCGCGGGCGAGCGGTTCGGCCCGCGTCGACGCAGCCGCGATCGCCTCCGCCTTCGGGACGAGAAGCGCCGGATGGGAAAAATCGACCGGGGCTGGATCGCCCGGCGCGATGATCACCCGCATCCCGATCCGCGTCTTGTTGTATAGCCTGTCGGCAAAGCCGAAGGGCATCCGCACGCAGCCGTGCGAGGCCGCATAGCCGGGCAACGGCCCGCCGTGCAGCGCGATGCCGTTCCAGGTGATGCGCTGCATGTGCGGCATCCAGGCGTCGTCATACATGTTCGAGCGATGGTCGACCTCTTTATCGACAACGGCGAACACGCCGGCCGGCGTCTCGCGTTCCTTGACGCCGGTCGATACCGGCGCACGCAGGATCCAGCCCTCGGCGTCGTAGAACGTGACTTGCTGGGTCTTGATGGACACGATCGCCATGATCGGCTCGCCTGCCTCGCGCGGCGCCGTCGCCTCTTGGGGTTGCGCGGGGCGCGCCTGTTTCGGCGCGGCGTCGGCGGTCAACGCCGTCAGTGCGGCCATCGCGGCGAGCGTCACAATGGCGGCAGGCCCCCAGCGCCGTATAGCCACGGTCGATTGCGCCGTCCTCAATCGATTTATCATGCCATGCCCGGTTGGAATGCGTGTCCGCGTTTGCGTCGACCGAGGCTCAGATCGCGATATTCGGAACAGCCAACACCATAGGCGGCCAATTCGTTCCGGGGGACTATCGCACGTTCGGCTCGGACATCGCTCAATGCACTGCACATGTCTCAATTCTTTGTCGTTGCCAGTGAATAGCGCGAATACAGCTCGTCGACGCGTTGTTGCCACATGCCCACAAAGGCGCCGGAGGTCAGCTTGTCGACCGATTTCCAGGCATGTTTGATGGCGGGAAGCGTATTGCGCCAGATAGCCAGTTTGCACCATCGCTCACCCTTTTCTTTGCCTTCATCGGTGGCACACATGGACTTCCAGGCGATGCGCTTCGGATGACTGACGTGTTGTGCGGCCCCCTGCCATCCTTGCTGATGAATCAAGTACAGATCGCTGAAAGTCGGTTTCCTGCCGGTCCCGAACTCGAAGAGGAGCGCCTCCGAGGCAAATTTGTAAGCACCGGCGAGGGCATTGTCGCGTGGATCGGTAATGTTTCCAGAACCGTTTTGTTTGAACTCATTAATACTGAGCTGGAAAAGCCCGATATATGATCCGGTGCGTTGCTTGGGATTGAAGCCGGACTCGATTTTGGCCACGGTCTTCATGAAGTTGAAATCCAGACCGAAAGCATCAGAGGCGCGTCTGATCTCCTCTATTGGCGTTCCAGCTGGAAGGTCTTTCATCGTCTTCAAAACAGTATCAGCCGGCTTCTCGTCAGGTGGAATTTCAGAAAAAACGTAATAAGCGAGAAGAGAGAAGTCCTGCTTGCGAGGCGTCGCGTCAAGGGAAGGATCCGGAATGGAGTCCGTTCTTTCTGGTCGTTCGACCAGAGCATCCGTTGCTGATTGTTGTTCAACCAGAGCGTCGAAGGCCGCATCTAGTCGCGCTTGATCTTTTTCAAAGGTGTCGGAGCTGGTTTCCTCATTGCGTAAGAGCAATGGCCCATGCGGGACCGGCAATGCAGCGGTCGCGAAATGACTCGATGAACTGGCTTCGACCTCGACTGCCTCATCAGGCGAAGCGGTGCTCATCGTCTTCCCAACAATAACTAGAGAAGCCGCGGCAATTGCGCATGCGGCTAAAAGGAAGGCGAACTGCAAGGGTCTCATATTTCGCAAG
This sequence comes from Pseudolabrys sp., assembly GCA_036559505.1. Lineage (GTDB taxonomy): Bacteria > Pseudomonadota > Alphaproteobacteria > Rhizobiales > Xanthobacteraceae > Pseudolabrys. Next base: position 4,889 of record DATBTA010000124.1, read on the forward strand.
TCGGTCCCCGAATGGAAGTATATACATGAGATTCTGTGGAACTTCCGCAGTATTTTACCGGCGCCTTCGTTCACAACTGATCAATACCGATTTTTACGCACGTTACAGCGTCGACTGTCTTGGTAACTGTTCGCGGAATGATTCTTGCGGTCGTTGCGGCCGCTTTTGGCCCTTAGCGGACATGAGCTAGTGCACCACACATGTCCCCTTTCGGGGGTAAAGCGGACATGGCTTTTTGCGGCGCAGACGTGACGTTGTGCGCTGCAAATGTCTGCTTTTGACCCAAAGCTGCTTTTTGTTACCGCACGTCGCAGTCATCGCCCTAACGCGATACCAATCGCAAATCTTGTGATGGCGGTCACATCCAGAATCTAGCGGAGGTCTAAGCTACCTACGTTGAACTCCAGGATTGGAGGGGACCATGTTTACTTGGACAGGACGCGCATACGCGCAAGAGATTTTCGCAGTCGCACTGGCCGTTGGAACGCTTCTTGTATTGGCCGACCTTATTCCGGCGTGATGAGCCGTCGCACGTCAACGAAACGCTCTTAGCCTAACGACAATAACAGCCTCCGCTCACGCTCGGCGCGATCTCTCAGGGGAAACCGAAGCCCATGAGCAACGATGAAAACACGCAGCACTACGCTCGCTGGCGGAATTCGGAGGTAAGCCGAAATTTTCATCGGCTTGGGCTGCTTGTTGCAGCGATCATCCTCATGGCGGGCCTTTTGTTAATGGCAAAGGATGCGCTTGGCGTGAGGTTCTGGGATTTGATTCCAGCTGACATTCCAATTCTCTCTAGCGGAATCGCTATCGGCCTAACCGGCATCGGATTGGTTTCATTGGCCGCATACGCCATCGTCCGTGGGGTAGGTTGGGCGATTGACAAGTCCATCTAAAGTCGTCGCGACGTGATCACATCAATGTCCGCTATTGGCACTTAGCGGACATGCGCTGGTGCACCGCACATGTCCGCTTTCGGAGGTAAAGCGGACATGCCGATTGGTATCGCAAAATTGCGGGGCCGGAGCGGGGAATTCGTTTTCGGTAGCCGTGCGAAACCGCTAACCGTGGCCGGATTCCGGGTTCGCGCCATAGCGCGTCGAAGACGCGCGTGCCGGAATGACTCAAAACGCTAGGCGACGGCCGCGTAACGACGGGCGAGCATCGCCCGCTCGAATTTGCGCGGCGCCATGGGCTTGGCGAACATGTGCCCTTGCAGCAGATCGAAGCCGAGATCGCGAACGACGAGAAAGTCCGACTGCGTCTCCACGCCTTCGGCGACGGATTTTGCGCCGGTATCGCGCGCAATCGCCACGATCTGCGCGCAGTGGGCCTGCTTGATCCTGTCGTCGGCACAGCCGTGGATGTACTTACGGTCGACCTTCATTTCGACGACCGGCAATTCGCGCCGCCCGGCGAGTGTGGCTCCCTGGGCATCGATGCCGTCGATCGAAAGCCCGATATTCCGTGCCGCCAGCTGGGAGGCGATACGCCGGACCAAAACGAGCTCGTTGACCAGATCGACGCAATCAACCGCGATCAGGAAACCACTCTCCCGAACCTTGTCGGGAAGATGCGCCATCAACCGGTCGATAAATTGCATGTCTTCCAACGCCTGCAGCGGCAGGCGAATGGAAATCTGGACCTTGTGATTGGCCGCGGCGAATTGCATCGAGTCCGCCAGCACCCGCGCGATGACAAATTGCGACAGGCCATGAAGGAACGGATCGCTGGCGCCGGGAATGTAGTAGGCCGGCGCCACCACGCCCCACGTTGGATGGCGGACACGCACGAGAGCTTCGGCCCCGCGCGGCACCAGTGAGTGCGGATTTATTTTT
>DATBTA010000125.1:0-7416 GCA_036559505.1 Pseudolabrys sp.
ATTTTTGGCCGGTCGCTTCCGCCCGTTGCCGCGGTGGCGGACCGTGCGGGCAGGGACATCATGGGTCTGACGGCGATGTCGGCGGCCCAGGGAGGTGCCAATGCCGGGCCATGGCACATTGCGGAGGTCGGCATCCGTTCGCCGGAGCGCCGGCGTACCGTCACGTTGTTATGCCGCGACGGTGTCGCAACTTTGGAGGATGCCTACGCCGACCACCTCGTCATCATCGCCAATCCGCCGCGGGACGGCGCGGAGGCAGAGCCGCGGGCGACCCGGCGTCCGCTGAAAGTCGAGATGCCGCTGCTGGCCGAGCTGTCGGCATTCATCGGTTTTCTGAATGGCGGCCCGCCACCCAAGAGCCCGGCGGAGGAAGCCGCCGAAACGGTTGCGGCGATCGTGCAGCTCAGGCGTCTTGCCGGGATTTAATACGCCGGACCACGTCGAATGCCGCGCGCAAGGGCGCGGTCAGCCGCCAGCTCGTCGAGCCAAGCAACGCATCGTGCTTGAGAAGAGCGGCGTCACGCGCGGCCGCGAGTGCATCGCGTTCCGCGGTGAGCGCATCGCGCTCAACCGTCAGGGCCCGGCATTCGGCGTCAAGGATATCGCGCTCGATCATCAGGGCGTTCGCCTCGCCTGGCCGCAGCAGGGTGCGAAGGACTTCGCGAAGCACGTGTTGCGTTGCGTCGGGGCGCGCGAGCAGGTCTGTCCAGCGCGATAATTCGTCCGCGCGCTGCCGGTCGGTCCAGCCGATCCGCCCGGCCTTCGGAAAGTGCAACGACACGGGCCATGGCAAGACCTCGGTCCGGCACCAGGGCTCGCGCACGAATTTCATCCACATCGTCTGGTCCGTCGGGTAACCGGCGGGCGTGGTCGCCCAGCCTTCGCCCAGCCGCAGATAGGCATCCAGCCGGTGCGCCCCGGACGCGAGACCGAACCCGTCACTGGCCCATTCGCCGAGGCGGTTGGGTGTCCACGCCAGCCAGGGCTTCCGGAACTCCGGCCGGTCCAGATCGAAAATATAGCCGCGAACCCGGCCGTCGGGGCTGACATCGGCGTGCATGCTGCCGGCAAAATCGGCGGCCTCCAGCGCCGTTTCCATGTCCTGCAAGTGCCCGGGCAGCCACAGGTCGTCGTCGCACTGGTAGCAGACGATCCGCCCGCGTGCCTGGCGGAGCACCGCGTCGCGATGGATCTCGCCGTGGCGCGGCGCCTTGGGCAAATCGAAAAACCGGATGCGGGCATCGTCCGCGCACAGCCGCTCGATGACGGCGCGCAGCGTGCCGTCGACGCCGTCGCCGACGATCAATATTTCGATCTCGTCGATGCCCTGCGACTGCACGCTTTTCACCGCGAACGGAAGCGTCGCGGCATGTTCATGCGTCGGGATCAGCACGCTGGCGCGGAGCATAAGAAAACCTCGATCATTCGGCCGGGCCTTTTAGCACCGTTTGTGGCGGAGCACATTCCATGCCGGTCCCTTGCACCAAAGCGGACAGGCGGGCCTGGGGCGATTATCCGCCGACAAAACGGGCATTGCGCCATGTAGCGCCTTTGCCGTCCCGGCATGCTAGTTTCGGCGTTCGTGCCCTGTGTCCCTGAGTGTGCCGACCGATGCTCTATTCCACGTCTTCTCAATCGGCACAGCGCTGGATGAATTCGGTGGGCCTGGCCATTGCGGTCGGCATCGCTTATTTCCTGGCGGCGCGCCTCAGCCTTCTCCTTCTCACGAAACCCGACGGCGTCGCCGTTTTCTGGCCGGCCGCCGGGGTTTCTTCCGGCGTGCTGATTGCTCTTGGGCAGCGAGCTTTGTTGCCTGTGCTCGCCGGCACGATGGCCGCAACCGTCACCGCCAATCTTTTCGGCGATCGCAACATCTTCAGTGCCATCGTTTTCGCCCTGAGCAATGCGCTCGAACCCGGGCTTATGGCCATTCTCATTGGACGCTACTTCGGCCCGTCGTTCACTTTGGACAGGCTGCGTAACGTCATCGGACTGCTTGCGGCGGCGATCGTTGCAGCTGCGATGTCCGGGATCGTTGGAACATCGGGCTTCACGTTATTCCATAAGTCGCCCACGTCTTTTCTGACAATCTGGCAGCATTGGCTCCTGTCCGACGCGCTTGGCATTGTCACAATTGCTCCGCTCCTGATCGGGCTGGGTGCCGCGGTGCGCGATCCGCCGCCGCACAATGAAGTCAGCGAAGGCGCCGCGGTGCTGGTCGTACTCATCATCGCGAGCGGAATCATTGTTTTGTTGCCGCGGGAGCCATGGATGGCCGTCCTGCCCGCCGGGTTGTTCTTTCCGCTGCTGTTGTGGGTGACGGCGCGCTGCAGGCCGGTCTTCGCTGCGGCGGGCGCCTTCATCGTTGCGCTGACGGTCGTTTGGACGACAACGTTCGACATTGGCATTCTCGGCGATCCAACCCTTCCCGTTGCGCAGCGCATTCTGGTTGCGCAAGCCAGTATCCTGACGGCCTCGTTCTGCGCATTGGTTCTCGCGGCATTGTTCGCAGAGCGAAAGGCGCACGAGCTTCGCCTCGCTCACTCGAATCTGATGCTGGAGCGCGAGCGGGACAATAAGCTGATGAACATGCAGGCGATCACCGCTGCGATGGCTCACGAGCTGAAGCAGCCTTTGACGGCAATCTCGGCAAATGGCCAGGCCGTGCAACTGGTTCTCAACCACGCAAAGCCCGATCGGAGCGCGATGCAGTCGGCGTTGGACAACATTGTCGAGGATAGTCACCGTGCCAGCCAGATATTGAACGACATTCGTGCCTTGTTTTTGAAAACCGATAGCGAACACGAGCCCATCGATGTGAATGAAATTGCGTCCGGCGTCCTGCGCCTCCTCCACGAAGAGCTGAAGGCTCACGGTGTCACGACCCATCTTGAACTTGCTTCCGATTTGCCGCGTGTCATGGGCCATAAGGGCCAGTTGCAGGAGGTCCTGGTCAATCTGCTGCAAAATGCCATTGAAGCGATGGACGCCGTCAGGGCCGGCCGCAGGAGACTGTGGCTGAAAACGGAGCGGCATGGCGACGATGCCATCGTTGTTGAGGTCAAGGACTCGGGGCCGGGAATTGATCCGGCGAATCTCAACGGCGTCTTTGATGCATTTTTCACGACGAAATCCCACGGGACCGGATTGGGATTGGCCATTTGCCGCATGATAATCGAACGCCATGGCGGGCAGTTGTCCGCGTCGTCGGACGGCACGCACGGAGCGCTGTTTCTGTTCGTTCTGCCGGCGCACACGAACAGACGCGACACCGCAGCAGGGCAATAGCATCCGTTTTGGACCGGATGATTTAATCGATGACCTCGTCATGCCCGTACGGGCATGACGGCTGAAAGACAACTGTGTTTCGCGGGAAAATGGTGGGCGCACAAGGACTCGAACCTTGGACCCGCTGATTAAGAGTCAGCTGCTCTACCAACTGAGCTATGCGCCCGGATTGCCGCGGCGGGAACCGCCGGGCGCGCGTGGCTTAGCAAAGGCGGTCGGGAGTGTCCAGCAGCGGCACCACGCCGTTCACGCCGTCATCGGGCCGCACCGATCAGCGGCAGATGTGCCGGCGTCCGTCGTGGCCCAGATAGGTGCCGCTGCGCGCGTCATACGATTTTAATCGCTGTGCGCAATCACTTCCGCGCGCCGGTACCGGTTCATGGGCGAAGGCGCCGCCGGCAACATCCGGGGCGGGAGCGCTGTAAGCGCCTGCAGCCGCGGCCGCAACCGGATCGTTCGGGAAGATAATGTTGCCCGAGCCGTAAACACCGGACGGGGCCTGCGCCAGCACCGGCGACGCCAGCAGCGCCGCGAAACCGGCAAGCATGATTGCCTTCTTCATTGTCGATCTCCAATATTTTTTCGGATCAAGCAGAGCCGAAACACCGCAGATGGGCATTGATCGGCGTCAATTAAATGGGCTGGCTGTGAAAGCGTTCCGCCGCGAAAGCGGGCCTTGCGGCCGATTTGCTGAACAATTTCAATCAGGATCGGTACTTGCATAATACTTTGTGCTTTTGCGCTGGATCAAAGCGTCAGGTCCCGCTTTGTCGTCTGATGTTGACCCAAGTCTCCCCCTGTTTGTCCCGTGGGCTTGGGATCGTGACCAGCCGTAGCCACTCCCCTGAGGCTGCGGCTGGGTCCCGCTCCCGGAAAAAGCAATCTCGCTGTTTCGCAAGACCTGTTCGCCCCATTATTCACGCGGGCAGTCGCAGCGTTGACTTAAGTCAAGGCGCGGCCTCGCACCGGCCAGCATCCTTCAATAGGTTGGAGGGCTTGCATGTATTGGGGCCATCTGCGGCGCGTCGGAAGTCACGTCAAATCTTCGCTGTGGACCGTGCCATTGCTCGCCATCCCCGTCGCGATGATTGCGACGCGGCTGGTGCATTGGCTTGACGCCCAGCGCGAGTGGACGCTTCTCGGACTTGGGGTGGCTGGCGCACAGGCGATGCTGCAGGCCGCTACGACTGCGACCTTATCATTCCTGGTCTTTACATTCGGCTCTTTGCTGGTGGCGATCCAGGTCGCAAGCGGTCAGATGACGCCCCGCATTATCGCGACGACTTTGCTGCGGGACAACGTCGTCCGCTACACGGTCGGCCTGTTCATGCTCACGTTCATCTTCGTGCAGACCGTTGCGAACCGGGTCGACAGCAGCGTGCATCAGCTGCCTTTGTTCGTTGCCGCCTCGCTGGCGCTGGCGTGTTTTGCCGCGTTTCTCTACCTGATCGACTACGCATCGAGATTGTTGCGTCCCATCGCCATTCTGACGCGCGTGGGAAACGAGGGAATTGCGATCATCAAAAGCGTCTATCCCGAGCCCAGCCTCGGTCCGGGTCTTCCGAAAAGTCAGCGCCACACGCTGGCTCAGCCCGAGCGGGTCATTCAGCACCAGGGAATGTCGGGGATCGTGCTGGCGGTCGATCTTAAAAAATTACGAAGCGAGGCCGAAAGGTCGCATGGCGTCATCGAATTCGTTCCGCAGGTGGGTGACTTTGTTGCCGTCGATGAGCCGCTGTTCATTCTCTATGGCGGTGCGCGTGCGGCCGCGGACGGTACATTGCGTTCCGCTGTCGCATTCGGGTCGGAACGCACATTGGAGCAGGATCCAACCTTCGCGTTTCGCATTGTGATCGACATCGCCCTGAAAGCATTGTCCCCGGCGATCAACGATCCGACCACCGCCGTCCTCGCCATCGATCAGCTGCACCGCCTGCTGCGATTGGTCGGAATGCGGCAACTGCGCACCGACGAGATTCTGGACAGGTCGGGGCAATTGCAGGTGATTGTCCGCACGCCCAATTGGGATGATTTTGTCCACCTTACGTTCAGCGAGATACGCGCTTGCGGCGCGAACAATTTGCAGATCGTGCGCCGGTTGCGGGCGATGATCGAGAACCTCAACGAGACCGTGCCGGGGCACCGCCAGCGGGAGCTGCAGGAGCAATCGACGCTGCTCGACCAAGAGATCGAAAGGCTGTTCCGCTATCCGCAGGAGCGGGCGCTGGCCCGCATGGCCGACTCGCAAGGGTTGGGAGGGCATTCGAGCAAGGCTTTGCAAGCGGGCAAACGCCTTCCTGCACGCCCCGGTGGCTCGAAGCGAAGATCATGACGCTGCCGGCCTGAGCCGGCCTGACGCGCCGCGGGCCCACCGCGCAATCAGCGCTGCCCGCCGCGCGCGATATCCAGCGCCCGCCGCAGCACTTCGAAGATCACCGCGGTCGACCAGCCGAACAGCAGCACGCCGTTCATCGCCGTGATCGGGCCGAGCAGCCGCCAGCGCGCGACCGGAACGACATCGCCGTAACCGAGCGTCGTGTAGTTCACGAAGGCGAAATAGACCCGGTCGGCCCCCTCGGGCGCCGCGCCGACCAGCAGGTAGCCGAAGGCCCAGACAAGAACCTCGGCGGTGTGCGTCATCATCAACACCAGAACGGTCGGGATCATGACCAGGACCAGGTGTTGGGACGCCTGCGCCTTGCTGCGTTCGCTCGCGATCTGGGCGACCCGTATCAGGAGCATCATGATCATCGCGTGCAGGCCGATGTTCACCGCGCTGATAGCACCGCCGAACAGGAATTGCCGGATCATGTCGTCCCTCCGCTCACAATACCTTCGGCGGCAGCAGATAAAGCGTCAGCGCGAAGATCAGATACACGACCGTGACCAGCCAGCCGACGAACCAGGCGGAGCGGCCGGCATTGGTGACCAGCGTTGCCGTCATCATCGCAATCAGGATCATGGCCACCGCGCCCGGCCAGAACGTCAGGTCCATCGGGGAGGGGCCGAGCACGTAGCTGAGCAGCACCAGCACCGGCGCGACGAACAGCGCGATCTGCGAGGCGCTGCCGAGCGCGATGCCGACGCTGAGATCGAGCCGGTTCTTGCGCGCGGCCGAAAACGCCGCGACCATTTCGGCGGCGCCGCCCACCAGTGCCACGATAATGAAGCCGACGAAAGCCGGCGAAAGCCCGAGCGAGGTCGCCGCCTGCTGCACCGATTCGACGAAGATCTCGCTGGTGAGCGCGACCAGCACCGTGACGCCCGCCAGCGTTGCCAGCGCCAGGCTCATCGGCCATTCCTCTTCGTGCTCGTCCGCATGCGCCGCGGCGCCGAAGAATTCGCGATGGGTCTTGAGCGAGAACAGCAGCCCCAGCGCATAGGTGACGATCAGCACCACCGCGAGGCTCGCGCTCAGCGTATGCGTGAATTTCGCGGAGGCCGCGCCTGTCTCCGGCTCGCCGGCGAACGACGGAACGAGGATCGCGATCGTCGCGAGAAAGAGCAGGGCGGCCTGCAGCCGCGCGCTGACGCGGTTGTACTCCTGGACGTGGTGCTTGAGCCCGCCGAGCAGGAACGAGACGCCGAGCATGAACAAAGTATTGGTGACGATCGCGCCCGCGATCGAAGCCTTCACCAGCACATATTGCCCGGCACGCAAAGCCGCCAGCGCGATCAGCAGCTCGGTCAGGTTGCCCAAGGTCGCGTTGAGCAGGCCGCCGATCATGTCGCCGGTGCGCGACGCCACCGCTTCCGTCGCGCGGCTGAGCAGCGCCGCCAGCGGCACGATCGCCAGCACCGACAGCACGAACAGCAGGGTGTGGGCGTCCGGCTTCAGCGCCTGCGCCACCAGCACGACCGGCACCAGGACAAGCAGCCACAGCAGCGGCGTGTTGCGGATGTCGTTGAGCAAAGGCATGCGGGGCCCCCGGGCTTTTGCAATGGGGCAGTGTAGCATTACTTGACTTGCTTGGCCTGCGATCCAACACGCAAGCGTCATGGCCGGGCATAGCCGTTCGAAGAACGGCGTGCGTCGCACGCCTATGTCCCGGCCATCCACGTCTTTTCCGACTGTGGCGCTGGAAGTCGTGGATGCCCGGCACAAGGCCGGGCATGACGGCGACATTG
>DATBTA010000126.1:0-8084 GCA_036559505.1 Pseudolabrys sp.
GTGCCCGCACATGGCTTTCGCCGACTGGATCAGCATAAATGAGCGTGTGGGCTGGAAGCGCAAGCAACGGTTCCGGATTACCGGCGCCGTAGGGACCGGCTCTCGACAGCATATCGGCAAGCGAAAAATTAAAGCCACCGGCCGAAACCGCACCGTCAATCGACAATACGGTGTCGCGCCGCGCAACGCCCACTGATTCAGCAAGCGCATCCTCAAGGAAGGCGCGAAAGGCTCCGAGCCCGTCTTTTTTCAGCGTAACGCCGGCAGCCATGGCATGACCCCCGCCTTTGAGGAGTAATCCCTCCTGAACGGCGCGACGCACCGTGCGACCGATGTCGACCCCGGGAATTGACCGGCCCGAGCCCGTCCCGATGCCCCCTGGTTCGAGCGCAATCGCAAATGCCGGACGCCCGTAGCGCTCCTTGAGACGTGCCGCCACCAATCCGACAACGCCCGGGTGCCAGCCTTCCGCAGCCGTCACGACAACTGCGCCTTTGTCTTCCAGACCTAGCGCGACGAGTGCCTCAGCCTCGGCTTGCGCCAAGGTCGTCTGCTCGATTTGCTGACGCTCGCGATTGAGCCGATCGAGCTCGGCAGCGATACGCGCCGCTTCAACGGGGTCTTCTTCCAACAACAGTCGCACGCCGAGATCGGCCCGGCCAATGCGTCCGCCCGCATTGATGCGCGGGCCGAGTAGAAATCCCAAGTGCCAGGGCTCGGGCGGCCCTGCGAGACGGGCTGCATCCATCAGCGCGGTCGTTCCGACATGCTCGCGACGCCTAAGGGCAATGAGCCCCTTGGCGACAAAGGCGCGATTGAGACCATGCAATGGGACAACGTCGGCAACCGTCCCCAACGCTACCAAATGAAGCAATGAAAGCAGATCGGGTTCTGGACGATTGCCGCCCCAGAAATTGCGCTGGCGCAATTCGCGCGTGACCGCGACAAGCGTGATGAACACCAGCCCCACCGCGGCGAGATGGCCAAGGCCGGACAAGTCGTCAGCTCGGTTCGGATCGACGATCGCAACCGCATCGGGAAGCCTCTCGTCTGCCTGGTGGTGATCGATTACGACAGTATCGAGACCGAGCTTTCGTGCTTCCGCGAGAGGCTCGAGGCTTGTCACACCGCAATCGACCGTAATCAGCAGCCTTACACCGCGCTCCGCGAACGAACGGATCGCGTCCACGTTCGGCCCATAGCCTTCAAAGATGCGGTCGGGGATGTGGACGATTGGATCCAGACCGCAGAGTCGCAAATAGCGGCAGAGCAACGCCGCAGCGGTCGCACCGTCGACGTCATAGTCTCCGAAAATGGCCGTGTTTTCACCGCCGATCACCGCGTCGGCAATGCGAGCGGAAGCGGCCTGCATGCCCGTGAGGGTATTCGGATCAGGCAAAAGGCGCTTGATCGTGGGGTCGAGAAAGGCCTCAACGTTATCGACTTCGACATTCCGTCCGGCCAAAACACGGGCAAGCAATTCGTCGAGCCCATGACGCTGCGCAATGGCCAGAGCGAGCGCCGAGCCGCGCGCGTCGAGCCGATCGCGCCAGGGCCGCCCCGTCAGCGAGCGCTCGACGCCCAGGAAATGCCGGTCGCTTTCCTTCAGTTGTGCAGCGGGCAAAGCCATTGCGCGTCGGTCGTGTTACGGGCGAGAGAACTCGCGAAGAATCGGTTGTCGGAAGTCCCATATAGTGGCGAAGGCCGCCCGAGCGCACCAGCCCGGGTTAACCGGCAATTTCAGCGTGAATGCGCAGCAATTCCGGTATCGTTTTTGGGTCACGGCGGCCGAATCCGCACTCAGTGGCGATTGAAAATGCTTTTGCATGCCGTTCGGCCGCCGCAAGCCGCTTGCGCGTACCGGCCGCTCCATCGGTGAAATGAACCAAACCAAGGCTCAGCTCGGTCTCCGGATTAAGCCTCAGGCGCGCGAGCGGTTCAAAATAGTTATCATCACTGCGATCTCGCGGCACCGGCATATGGATCAATTGAATGCCGCGCTGGATATCCGCGCAAAGGCGGTTTGCGAGATCGACCATATCGCCCATATCGGTCGGCTCAACGACGTGCCTGTGGCCGGAGTCGCCGTAACAGAAGTGGAAAAGAAGTTCGATATCGGGCGGGACGCGACCGGCCAGGTCCGTGAGAATTGCCGAGAATGACTTCAGCATCTCCGCGTGCGTTGTCCCGTAAGCATTGGGCTCGTCCCGCTGAAGGCGGGCGAACACAGCGGAGGCGACGTCGAACTGTATCGCAATCTCGCCATGCGGCAGTGCTGCGGCGATCTTGTCGATTTCCCGTTTAAGAGCATCATTATATAGCGGATCGAGCGGCGCATGCAGATCGTCCTGCAGAAAGAGCCAAATCACCGAATGCGCCGGAACAAGGTCGATCTGGAAGCGGCAGCCCTTCGGCACGATACCTTCGCGCTTGAGGGCGGCAAATCCCTCGTACGACGCCCTGGCGATATCCGCATAAAACAGATTGTCAAAACGCACATCGTTTACGCTCTTCCCCGGTCGCAGCCGGTAGCGGATGCGCGCGGTGCCCGTCGCGTGCACGCGAAAAAGCTCGTCTGACTTTTCAAGCGCAGGATTTCCGGAGAATGCCGGCTCCAGCCAAGTGATCCAGTCGGACCGTTCCCCTGTTTCACCGTCGGGAATGCGCTTGAGACGCGCGCCGAGCACGCCGCTCACTGTTGCAAAGACCTCGCGCGTATTGCGAAGCGGCACGCTGCCAACGAGGTGAACGTGACGCATGAAGGATCAGTCGAGATGAAACTTATCGAACTGGCGGTGTTCGGCCAAGACACGCCGTACCGTGCCGGTCACCGAACGCATCACGACCGTTTCGGTTTCGATCACATCCTTGCCAAATTTGACGCCGCTGAGCATCGGCCCGGTTGTGACGCCCGTCGCCGCAAAGAGGCAGTCGCCTCTCACCATGTCTTCGATCTGATATTTTTTCTTCGGATCCTTGATGCCCATTTTCAAGGTTCGCGCGCGCAGCTCCTCGGTGTCGATAATCAACCGTGTCTGCATCTGCCCGCCGATGCAGCGCAAAGCTGAAGCGGCAAGCACGCCTTCCGGCGCGCCGCCAATACCCAGATAAATATCGATACCGGTCTTCGGGTCCGCGCAGTGGATAACGCCGGCGACGTCGCCGTCGCTGATCAGGCTGACTGCGGCGCCTGTCTTTCGCACGGCGGCAATGATATCGGCGTGACGTGGTCGGTCGAGCAGGATCGCCGTAATTTCCGAGGGCTTCACACCCTTGGCTTTTGCCAGCGACAGAATGTTTTCCGTCGGCGGCGCGTCAAGGTCGATCGTCCCCTTGGGATAGCCTGGACCGATCGCAATCTTGTCCATGTAACAGTCGGGCGCATGTAACAGCGTCCCGGCGTCCGCCATTGCCAAGGTCGCGATGGCGCCGGGCATGTTTTTGGCGCAGAGCGTCGTACCTTCAAGTGGGTCGACCGCAATGTCGACCTTCGGCCCGGCTTTGGTGCCGACTCTTTCTCCGATGAAAAGCATCGGAGCCTCGTCCATCTCACCCTCTCCGATGACCACGGTGCCGTCGATGGGCAGTTTGTTAAGCTCACGCCGCATGGCATCGACGGCCGCCTGGTCGGAGGCCTTATCCTTGCCGTGACCACGCAAGCGGGCCGACGAGACGGCCGCACGCTCCGTCACGCGCACGATTTCGAGGCTGAGGATGCGTTCCAGCAGCAATTCCGGCTGGACGGTAATACTCGCCATTTGACGCTCCCCTCACAAACGCTTGGGCCGGCTCAGTTCTTTTCAATCCGAATGACCTGCGGACGGCCTGAGATCACCCTATCGCGGCCCACCGCCGCAAGTGCTTTGCGTACCGCATCCTCGCTCGTTGCATAGGTAATGAGGATAACGGGGACGGAACCCGCTTTTGTGTCGTGCCCCAGGTGCGCTGGATCGTGGCGTTGCACAATCGATTCCAGCGAAATTTCCTGTTGTGCAAGGCGCGTGGCGATGGTTGCAGCGGTCCCGGGCTTGTCGCGCGCAACCAGCCGAATGTAATACCCGCCTTCATGCCGTTGCATCGGCGCTTTTCGTACCGTGGTAAGGCGTCCCGTCGGCCGCCCGAAAGGCGCGGTGCGTACGCCCCGTGCGATGTCGCCGATGTCGGAAAGAACCGCCGACGCGGTCGCCGCCCCGCCCGCCCCAGGTCCGACCAGCGTCAGAGGGTTGATGTCGGCAGCATCGATCGTGACCGCATTGGTCACGCCCATAACCTGCGCAATTGCCGAATCTTTGCGCACCATTGTCGGATGGACGCGCTGCTCGATGCCCTTTGGCGTCCTCACAGCAACGCCCAATAATTTCACGCGATAGCCGAGCTCGTCAGCCGCCGAAAGATCGGCCGGCGTTATCGAGGAAATGCCTTCCACGTATATCGCGCTCTGATCGACCTTGGTGCCGAACGCAAGGCTTGCAAGAACAGCGAGCTTCTGCGCGGTGTCGTGACCCTCGATGTCGAAACTCGGGTCGGCCTCGGCATAACCGAGGCGCTGGGCGTCCTTGAGGCAGTCCGCAAACGACATCTTATCCTGCTCCATCCGCGTAAGGATGTAGTTGCACGTGCCGTTCAGGATGCCATAGATGCGCTCGAACGAGTTGCCTGCCATCCCTTCGCGCAACGTTTTGACAATCGGAATGGCCCCGCCGACCGCGGCCTCAAAATTGAGCGCGACGTGATTGCGCTCGGCAAGCCCCGCAAGTTTCACGCCGTGCCGCGCCAGCAGTGCCTTGTTGGCCGTCACAACCGATTTTCCGGACGTCAAAGCCGTCTCAATCGCGCCCTTGGCAGGCTCCCCGGCACCGCCGATCAGCTCGACAAAAACGTCTATGTTCGGATCGCGCGCGAGCGAAGAGGGCTCGGCAAACCACCTCATTTTCCTGAGATCGACGCCGCGGTCCTTGTTGCGCGATCGCGCGCAGACGGCGACAACGTCGATGGGGCGCCCACAACGCGTCGCAAGCGCCTCGCGTTGGTGCGCGATTTGGGCAAGCAGCGCAGCACCGACCGTGCCCAACCCGGCGACGCCCACTTTCAGCGGTGGTGCCATGAACGTGCGCGCCCGTTGCTAGCGCCGCGTCGCGAGCGGAACGACGTTGTGCAGTTGATCGGGCGCGTTCTCGAGAAAGCGGCGGACGTTGCGAGCGGCCTGCCGAATTCGCTGTTCGTTTTCGACAAGCGCAATGCGGACGTAGCCTTCGCCGTATTCTCCGAAGCCGATGCCGGGCGACACCGCGATATCGGCTTTCTCGACCAGCAGTTTGGAAAACTCCACGCTGCCGAGAGTCTTGAAAGGCTCCGGTATCGGAGCCCACGCGAACATCGACGCGCGAGGTGATGGAACATGCCAGCCCGCACGCCCGAAGCTTTCAACCAGAACGTCGCGACGACGCTTGTAAGTCGCGCGCATCTCCTTGACGCAGTCATCCGGACCGTTGAGGGCGGCGGTTGCCGCCACTTGAACGGGCGTGAATGCGCCGTAGTCCAAATATGATTTCACGCGGGCCAGCGCCGCGATCACGCGCTCATTTCCGACGGCAAAGCCGATGCGCCATCCCGGCATCGAAAACGTCTTCGACATCGAGGTGAACTCGACCGCAATGTCATTAGCTCCCGGCACCTGCAACAATGATGGCGGCGGAATATTGTCGAAGTAGACCTCAGCGTAAGCGAGATCCGACAGCACCAGAATGTCGTGTTTCTTCGCAAACGCGATGAGGTCCTTGTAGAAATCGAGCGTCGCCACATACGCGGTCGGATTTGCCGGATAGCAGACCACGACCGCGGTCGGCTTCGGGATCGAATGCACGATCGCGCGTTCGAGCGTGTGAAAGAAGTTCGGCGTCGGCTCTGAAGGAACCGAGCGAATTGCACCACCCGCCATCAGGAAGCCGAACGCGTGAATGGGGTAGCTCGGATTCGGCACCAGCACGACATCGCCCGGTGCAGTAATTGCCTGCGCGACGTTGGCGAAACCTTCCTTGGAGCCGAGCGTGGTGACGATTTGCGTCTCGGGATTGAGCTTCACGCCGAAGCGGCGGTCGTAATAGGCAGCCTGCGCACGACGCAATCCGGGAATTCCGCGCGAAGCCGAGTAGCGATCTGTGCGCGGCTTGCCGAGCGTGTCCTTGAGCTTTTCGATCACGTGCGCAGGCGCCGGCAAATCCGGATTGCCCATACCGAGATCGATGATGTCCGCTCCCGCGTTGCGGGCGTTCGCCTTGGCCTTGTTCACCTCTTCGAAAACGTAGGGCGGCAAACGGCGAATGCGGTAGAAGTCTTCCATCGGCTCAAAACCTCAAAGGACGGCTGCCCTCGCCAGCCGCCGCACATAACCCCGGCTGGCTTTTATCACGGGTTCGCCTTGGTGCCATCGGTTTGGCCATTTTGCGCGTCTTTGGGTGGTTTTTTCGCCGTCGGAGCACCCTTTTTAGCCGCCGGCGGACGGCCCTCCTGACGATCGCGGACGTTAGTCAATTCCTTTTCAAGCCTGACTTGTTCTTCCTCCGTCATGGGAGACGATGCGCGATCGGGCGGCATATCGTGCACGGCCGGGTATTCGTAAGGGGTTTCCGGACGAGCCGGAGCGCCTGCAGGCAACGCCAGTTCACCCGGCAACCGGTCAATAATCGGCCCGGGTGCGCACCCCGCCAGTAGAGCGGCGAGGCCTAACGCTGGCCATATGAAACGTTTGACCGCCACACACCCTGCTCCGCCAACGCACCGCACGAGCGGCGAAATCAATGTAGACTCAATGAATTATATCACCGTGCCGTTAACGGTCTAATATGGCCGCAGCAAGGTCACCCGTTGCTAACCGCTCGGCTGAAGGCCCGCGAAACCATGCGCGTAAACGCGCCTTGCGATGGAACGCGGCGCGGGCCAACTGTCTTGGCAGAGGGGAATGGAAGGGATGGATAAGTCCACCACAGATCCCGCCAAGGTCGGCGACGTCGATATCGAGGCGCTCTCGCGCAATCTTGCCCGCCTGATCGAGGAAGGCGGCAAGGCGCTCGCCGCCTACCTGAAACCGCGCGAGGAAGGGAAAATACGAAGCGACCTCAGTGAGGGCCTGACTGATGCCGTCAAAACAGTTGGCCGCGTCGCCCAATATTGGATGTCCGATCCTCAGCGCGCGATCGAGCTGCAGACCAGCCTTGGCCGCGCCTACCTCGATCTCTGGGCCGGCGCTGTGAAGCGCATGGCCGGGGAGCAACCGGAACCCGTCGTCGCGCCCGACCCGAGAGACAAACGCTTCTCTGACCCGGAATGGTCGCAAAACCAGTTCTTCGATTTTCTGAAACAGGCCTATCTCCTTACCGCGCAGTGGGGCGACAAACTGGTGAAAGACGCAGCGGGCGTCGACGAATACACGCGCAAGAAGGCGGAATTTTACGTCAAGCAAATTGCCAATGCGATTTCGCCATCGAATTTCGTGCTGACCAATCCGGAGCTGCTGCGCGAGACGCTTTCGTCGAACGCTGAAAATCTCGTGCGCGGGATGCACATGCTTTCGGAAGACATCAAGGCCGGCCAGGGGGTCCTCAAAATCCGACAATCCGATCCTTCCATGTTCGACGTCGGCAAAAATCTCGCGACGACCCCAGGCAAAGTGGTGTTTCAGAATGAACTGATGCAGCTCATCCAATATGAAGCAACGACCAAAGATACGTTGAAGCTTCCACTGCTGATCGTGCCGCCGTGGATCAACAAGTTTTATATCCTCGACCTTGCACCCGATAAATCTTTCGTCAAATGGTGCGTTGATCAGGGCATCACGGTATTCGTGATTTCATGGGTCAATCCGGACGCCAGGCTGGCCGCAAAAAGTTTCGAAGAATATATGCGCGAGGGCGTGATCGCCGCACTGGATACGGTTGAAGCGATCACCGGCGAGAAGCAGGCTCACGCCATCGGTTATTGTGTCGGCGGGACGCTGCTTTCGATCACCCTTGCCTATCTAGCCGCAAAAAAACAAAACCGCGTTAAATCGGCCACATTATTTGCAGCGCAAATTGATTTTACCTATG
>DATBTA010000127.1:0-10166 GCA_036559505.1 Pseudolabrys sp.
TCGATCAGTGCCTTGGCATCGACAAACGGAATATTGAAACGTTGGACATGCGGCATCAGATCTTCAAACCTGCCGGTGCGCGACCAGTCTTCCTTGCGCGGGGGCGCGCCGCCTTCGCCGACCTTTACCAAAACCGCCCAATTGGTAAGCGGCTTGTCCTCACGGGCTCCTTCACCGATCGGATAGACAACCAACTTGCCGGCCATGCCGCCCGCGATCACCATTGAGCGGCCGGTCAGAAATTTCGGCCAGTCGATGGCACCCCGCCAGAGCATGGAGCCGTTCCAGCGTGCCGGGCCTTCGTTCGGGTACAGCGTTTCGCGGACGATCGAGTGGATTCCGTCGGCGCCAATCAGAATGTCGGCGCGCGCGGTCGCGCGGTGCGAGCCGTCGCGGCCGAAGAAATATCCGGTGACGCCGCCTTCGTCCTGCGTGAACGAGCCGAGCCGATGACCGGTATGAATGCGGGATTCGCCGAGCTTCGCGCGCACCGCCTGGTAGATCACCGCCTGCAATCGGCCGCGATGGATCGAGAATTGCGGATATTCGAAACCGGCATCCGTGCCGCGCGGCTCGCGCCAGATCTCCTGGCCGATGCGGTTCATATAGAAAAGTTCGTGGGTCCGGATTCCGACCTGGTCGAGCCGCGATAACAGCCCGAGTTGTGCCAGTTCCTTGATCGCATGCGGCAGCGTGTTGATGCCGACGCCCAGCTCGCGCACGCTGTCGGCCTGCTCGAAAATCTCGCAATCGATCCCACGCGCATGCAGCATGAGAGCCGTTGTCAGCCCGCCAATGCCGCCGCCGACGATGATGGCCTTCATAACTTACGCCCGACACCCATAACTGCAGGGATATTGCGGTTTGTCGGCCGCCGACGCAATCGGCCGGTATCGCGGCAGCGATTGACTCTGCTGCGCTTTATTGGACCAATAGGCTTGGAAATGCTGGTGTTTTGGGGAGGAGTGCGATCATGCGTGCATGCGTATGCAGATTGGCGGCAACCGCTGCATTTTTGTTTTTAGTTAACGTGGCGGCGGCACAGGACAAGATCCGCATTGGCCTCATTTACACAATGTCGGGTCCGGCCTCCACGCTCGGCCAGCAATCGAAGAATGGCTTCGAGCTCGCGGTGAAAGACCTCGGCGGCAAGATGGGCGGCAAGGATGTAGAGCTGGTCGCGGTTGATGACGAGCTCAAGCCCGACGTCGCGATTCAAAAAGTTCGCGGCATGCTCGAGCGTGACAATGTCGACTTCGTGGTCGGCCCGATCTTTTCCAATATCCTGGTGGCGATCCACAAGCCGGTCATCGACGCCGGAAAGATTTTGATCAGCACCAATGCCGGGACATCGAATTTCGCCGGCGCGAGCTGCAATGCCAGCTTTTTCGTGACATCGTATCAGAACGATCAGATCTTCGAGGCAATCGGCGAGGCAGCAAACAAGCTCGGCTACAAGCGGGTCTATGCTCTTGTTCCGAACTATCCGGCCGGCAAGGACGCACTTGCCGGTTTCAAGCGAACCTTCAAGGGGCAGATCGTCGAGGAGGCGCTGGCCCCGCTCAACACCACCGATTTCGGGCCTGAGGTTTCGAAAATCTCCGCGGCTAAACCCGACGCCCTGTTCACGTTCATGCCGGGCGGGCTCGGCATCAATCTCCTCAACACGTACATCCAGGCGGGGCTCAAAGGGAAGGTCCCGATCGTGTCGGCCTTCACGGCGGATGAAGCCACATTGCCGGTGCTCAAGGATAATGCCGTCGATGTCTACGGCGTGCTGACCTGGGCGCCGAACATGGACAACGCCGCCAACAAGAAGTTCGTGTCCGAATATGAAGCGGCCTACAAGGCGGTGCCCGCATCTTACGCGATGCAGGCCTACGACGCGGCGATGCTGATCAACAGCGCCGTGACGGCGGTGAAAGGCAACGTGTCGGATCAGAATGGGCTGCGCGCCGCGCTCAAGAAAGCTGCCTTTACGTCCGTGCGCGGGCCGTTCAAGTTCAACGTCAACGGCTTCCCGATCGAGGACTTCTACCTCACCAAGGTCGCCAAGCGCGCCGACGGCAAATACGAGACCCAGATCGTCGAGAAGATTTACTCGAACCACGCCGACGGCTACGCCAAGGACTGCAAGGTCCAGTAAAAGCGGGGCTTTTTGCGCTCCTCCCGATAGGCCAAGAGGAGCGCAAATTCTTGCGGAAAAATGCTTTAGGTTTAGAAATTATAGGGTTATAATAACTTACCTGAATGATCGGATCGGGCAATGCGCGCGGTTTGTCTTGGCGGCGGCCCCGGCGGCCTCTATTTCGCGATCTCGCTCAAGCGGCGGGACCCCGCGCACGAGGTTGTTGTCATTGAGCGCAATCGGCCGGACGACACATTCGGCTGGGGCGTGGTGCTGTCCGACGAAACGCTGGCCAATCTCGAAGCCAATGATGCGGAGAGCGCGGCACTCATCCGCGAGTCTTTCGTCTATTGGGACGACATCGCGGTGCACTATCGCGGCGAGACGGTGCGCTCGGGCGGTCACGGCTTTTCCGGCATCGGCCGCAAACGCCTGCTGAATATTCTTCAGGAGCGGGCCCGCGCCCTCGGGGTCAAGCTCCAGTTCGAGACCGAGGCCGCGGACGTTTCCGCTTATGCGGACTACGATCTGATTGTCGGCGCCGATGGGGTGAATTCACGGGTACGCGCCACCCATGCCGACGTGTTCAAGCCTGACATCGACGTGCGTGCTTGCAAATATATCTGGCTTGGCACGCATCAGAAATTCGACGATGCGTTTACTTTCATCTTTGAGCAGACCGAGTACGGCTGGATCTGGGCGCACGCCTACCAGTTCGACGGCGACACCGCGACTTTCATCGTTGAATGCTCGGAAGAGACCTGGCGCCGAGCCGGTTTCAGGCAGATGAGCACCGAGGAGACGATTGCGGCCTGCGAGAAAATCTTTGCCCGTAATCTCGGCGGTCATAAATTGATGTCGAACGCGCGCCACGTGCGCGGTTCGGCTTGGCTCAACTTCAATCGTGTCCTGTGCGAGCGCTGGAGCCACAAAAATATCGTCTTGCTCGGTGACGCCGCGGCGACCGCGCATTTCTCGGTCGGCTCAGGTTCGAAACTCGCGCTGGAAAGCGCCATTGCGCTCGCAGATTATCTGCACAGCGAGCCGACCATGACGCACGCTTTTCGCCGCTACGAAGACGAGCGGCGGCTCGAAGTCCTGCGCTTGCAGAGCGCGGCACGTAATTCCACCGAATGGTTCGAGGACGTCGAGCGCTATCTTCACCTCGATCCGGTCCAGTTCAACTACTCGCTGCTGACACGTTCGCAGCGCATCAGTCACGAAAACCTGCGCGAGCGCGATGAAAATTGGCTTGGCGGCGCGGAGCGCTGGTTCGAGCGCCAGGCGACAGGGCGGGAGCCGCAGATCCAGCGGCCTCCGATGTTCGTGCCGTTCCGCGTGCGCGGCATCGAATTGAAGAACCGGGTCGTGGTGTCGCCGATGGCGCAGTACCGCGCGGTCGACGGCAACCCGACCGATTGGCATCTGGTCCACTACGCCGAGCGCGCCAAAGGCGGGGCAGGGCTGGTCTTTACCGAGATGACCTGTGTGTCCCCGGAGGGCCGTATCACGCCCGGTTGCACGGGGCTTTATCGCCCTGAGCATGAGGCTGCGTGGAAAAGGATCGTCGATTTCGTCCACGCCGAAAGCGACGCAAAATTAGCCATCCAGCTTGGCCATTCCGGCCCCAAAGGCTCGACCCAGCTCGGCTGGGAAACGATGGATGCGCCGCTTCCATCCGACAACTGGACGGTGATGGGGCCCTCGGCGGTGGCCTGGAGCGCGGAGAACCAGGCGCCGCGGGCGATGACGCGCGCGGACATGGACAGAGTGCGCGATGAGTTCGTCCGCTCGGCGCAGATGGCACAGCGCGCCGGCTTTGACTGGATCGAGCTGCATTACGCGCACGGTTACCTGATGTCGGCGTTCATCACGCCGCTCACCAACAAACGCACCGATGAATATGGCGGCAGTCTCGAGAACCGCATGCGGTTTCCGCTCGATGTGTTTCGCGCAGTACGGGCGGTGTGGCCCGACGACAAGCCGATGTCGGTGCGCATTTCCGCAAATGATTGGGTGCCGGACGGCATCTCGCCGCGCGATGCGGTCGAGGTCGCGCGCATTCTGACCGACGCCGGCGCCGACATGATCGATGTATCCGCCGGACAGACGTCGAAACGGGCGAAGCCGGTCTACGGACGGATGTTTCAGACGCCGTTTTCCGACCGTATCCGCAACGAAGCGGGCATTGCGACGCTCGCGGTCGGAAACATTTACGACGCCGACCACATCAATTCGATCCTGATGGCAGGGCGCGCCGACCTCGTCTGCCTTGCGCGGCCACACCTCGCCAACCCGTACTGGACACTGCACGCCGCGGCAGACCTTGGTTATGAGGGGTTGGCCTGGCCGAAGCCCTATTGGCCGGGCCGCGATCAGCTGCATCGATTGAAGTCGCGTCCTGATGTGATGACGGGGAAGGTGTGATGGGCGCGCTCGACGGCTTGCACGCGTTGGTCACGGGCGGCGGCACCGGTATAGGGGCGGCAATCGCGCAGGCGCTCGCGAAGGAAGGCGCCGCCGTGACGCTTGTCGGACGCCGGAAGGCACCGCTCGATGCGGTCGCGCGCGATTTGCCGAAATCGATCGCGGTCATGGCTGACGTAACAAAGGCCGCAGACTGCGGGGCAATGGTGGCAGCCGCGCACGCCGCCCACGGGCCGATCGACATTGTTGTTGCCAATGCCGGCGCGGCCGAGAGCGCGCCGGCCGCAAAAATCTCGGCCGAGCACTGGCAGCGGATGATCGGGGTCAACCTGACCGGCGCGTTTTTGACGGTGCAAGCCGCTTTGGGCGACGTGACGCGCAAAGGCAAAGGGACACGGCGTATTGTATTCACCGCCTCGACCGCGGGGTTGAAGGGATATCCTTACGTAGCGGCCTATTGTGCCGCCAAGCACGGGGTTGTCGGCCTTGCGCGCGCCTTGGCGGCAGAGCTCAAGGCCGACGGGCTGACTGTGAATGCTGTGTGTCCGGGGTACACGGATACGCCGCTTCTGGATGCCGCGGCCGCCGCGGTTGCCGGCAAGACCGGGCGCTCTGTCGACGAGGCGCGCGCCGCGCTCGCCAAGGACAATACCGATGGTCGGCTGATTTCCCCGGACGATGTCGCCGCCAAGGTTGTGTGGCTGTGCTCGCCGGCGGCGAACGCGGTGAACGGCGAAGCCATAGTCATTGCCGGGGGCGCGGCATGACGATTGCGATCAAGTCGAAGCCACGGCAAACGACGCAGCCGCTGAGCAAACAAAGACTGCGGTTATGGATCCGCATATTGCGGGCCGCGCGTGCGATCGAAGCCGAGGTGCGCGAACGGCTCCGTGTCCAGTTCGAGGTGACGCTCCCGCAATTCGACGTGATGGCGGCGCTCGAAAGGAAACCGCATGGCATGACGATGACGGAGCTGTCGCGCTTCCTGATGGTCTCGAACGGAAACGTCACCGGTATCATTGATCGGCTGGTGGCGGACAAGGTCGTCGTGCGCCAGGCGCCGGCCGATGACCGACGTGCCATCATCGTGCGGCTCACTCCGCGCGGCCTGAAACAGTTCACGACGATGGCCAAGGCGCATGAGACGTGGGTCGATGGTTTGCTTTCCGAATTCGACACGAGCGAGGCGGACACGCTGATCCGCCATCTCGACGGATTGTCCAGCCGCATTCGCAATGGAGGGTCGCGCGCATGACCATGAGCGACTTCAAGCCGGAACATTTCAATTGGGCGGCTAAGAACGGCGTTGCCGCGATCACGCTCAAGGGCGCCGAACGGAAGAACCCGATCACCTTCGAAAGCTATGCCGAGCTCGGCCAGACCTTCCGCAACCTTGCAGTGGCCCGCGATATCAAGGTCGTCGTATTTGGCTCGAACGGTGGCAATTTCTGCTCCGGTGGGGATGTTCACGACATTATTGGGCCGCTGACGGGCCGTGACATGAAGGGACTTCTCGAGTTTACGCGGATGACCGGCGAGCTCGTGAAGGCGATGCGCGCCTGTCCGCAGCCGATTATCGCGGCGATTGACGGTGTCTGTGTGGGAGCAGGCGCGATGATCGCCTTGTTCAGCGACATCCGTTTGGGCACGCCGCAGGCCAAGACCGCATTTTTGTTCACCCGTGTCGGGCTCGCCGGCTGCGACATGGGCGCCTGCGCTCTGCTGCCACGCGTCATCGGCCACGGCCGCGCGTCGGAGCTTCTCTATACCGGGCGTGTCATGACGGCGGAGGAGGGCGAGCGCTGGGGCTTTTTCAATCGCATTGTCGCCTCCGACAAGCTCGAAGCGGATGCCATGACGCTTGCGCAGCAGCTTGCGAGCGGCCCGATCTTCGCGCACGGCATGACGAAAACCATGCTGCACCAGGAGTTCGCGATGCCGCTTGATGACGCAATCGAGGCGGAGGCGCTCGCACAGGCCGTCTGCATGCAAACGAAAGATTTCCGCCGGGCCTATGAGGCCTTTGTCGCAAAGCAGAAACCGCAGTTTGCCGGAAATTGACGATGCTCGACCGGAGTTTCCTGCGCTGGCCGTTTTTCGAGGAGCGTCATCGCGCGCTTGCCGACCAGCTGGAAACATGGGCCGCGCAGCATTGTGGGCATGTCGATCACCGTGATGTCGATGCCGCCTGCCGCGAGCTGGTGCGCAATCTCGGCCGCGATGGCTGGCTCAAACACACTGCGCCCGGTGAGGGCCCGTCGGACAAGATCGACGTCCGTACGCTGGCCTTGGTCCGCGAAACGCTCGCACGTCATTCCGGCCTCGCAGACTTTGCCTTCGCGATGCAGGGCCTTGGCGCCGGCCCGATTTCATTGCTCGGCACGTCCGCTCAAAAAGCTCGCTGGCTGCCGAAGACCCGCAGTGGTGCGGCGATCGCGGCGTTTGCGCTTACAGAACCGGCGTCCGGTTCCGACGTCGCCAACATCTCAATGACGGCGCGGCGGAGCGGCGACGGTTTTACTCTCGACGGCGAGAAGACATGGATTTCGAACGGGGGGATCGCCGATCTTTACGTGGTCTTTGCCCGCACCGGCGAGGCGGCAGGCGCGAAGGGCCTGTCGGCCTTTATCGTGCGCGGCGACAATCCTGGACTGTCGGTCGCCGAGCGTATCGAGGTTATGGCGCCGCATCCGCTCGCGCGCCTGACCTTCAAGGATTGCCGTGTCGGCACCGACGATCTCATCGGCGCGCCCGGTGACGGCTTCAAGATCGCGATGGCGACGCTCGATGTCTTCCGCACCTCGGTGGGGGCCGCGGCGCTTGGTTTCGCGCGCCGTGCGCTCGCCGAAACGCTCAAACGCGCCAAGAGCCGCGAATTGTTCGGCGCTCCATTGTCGGAATTGCAGATGGTCCAGGGCCACATTGCCGATATGGCGGTCGAGATCGACGCGGCGGCGCTTCTTGTCTATCGGGCCGCGTGGACCAAGGACACGGGTGCGGCGCGCGTGACGCGCGAGGCGGCGATGGCGAAACTTTATGCGACAGAGGCAGCGCAACGTGTGATCGACGCCGCCGTGCAGATTCATGGCGGCGATGGCGTGCGCTCCGGCCATCCGGTTGAGGCGCTCTATCGGGAAATCCGCGCGTTGCGAATTTACGAAGGTGCGTCCGACGTCCAGAAAATCATCATTGCAAGATCTGCACTTTCATCTGCCTGAGGCCGTTGACATGACTCGAAACATCAAACTTGGGCCGTCCGCACACGTCGATACCTTCACCCGCGACAATCTCCCGCCGTTCGATCAGTGGCCCGATCTCCTGCTCGACCGGCCCGAATTCCAGTATCCCGAGCGTTTGAACGCGGCAGTCGAGTTGACCGACCGCATGGTTGAGCGCGGGTTTGGTGACCACATCGCGCTGATCGGCAATGGCCGACGGCGCACGTACAAGGAATTGGCCGATTGGTCGAACCGGCTGGCGCATGCCCTCGTCGAGAATTACGGGGTCAAGCCGGGCAACCGCGTCTTGATTCGTTCCGGCAATAACCCTGCGCTCGTCGCGGCCTGGCTCGCTGCCACCAAGGCGGGCGCGGTCGTCGTAAACACCATGCCCATGCTCCGTGCCGGCGAGCTCGGCAAGATTATCGACAAGGCCGAGATCGCACTGGCGTTGACCGACAGCCGTATCGCCGATGAGCTTGTGGGTTGCGCCAAGGCCAGCAAATTTCTCAAGCAGGTCGTCAACTTCGACGGCACGTCGAACCATGACGCAGAGCTTGATCGCATTGCGCTCGACAAGCCGGTGAAGTTCGCCGCGGTGGCCACCGGCCACGACGATGTCGCATTGCTCGGGTTCACGTCCGGCACCACCGGCGAACCGAAAGCGACCATGCATTTCCATCGCGATCTGCTGATCATTGCGGACGGCTACGCGAAGGAAGTTCTCAACGTGACGCCTGACGATGTGTTCGTCGGTTCGCCGCCGCTCGCCTTCACGTTCGGCCTTGGCGGACTGGCTATTTTCCCGCTTCGTTTCGGCGCCACCGCGACGCTTCTGGAAAATGCATCGCCTGCCAACATGGTGCAGATCATCGAGACTTATAAGGCCACCATCTCGTTCACCGCGCCGACCGCCTACCGGGCCATGATGACGGCGATGGACCAGGGCGCCAACCTGTCGTCGCTGCGGCTGGCCGTGTCGGCCGGCGAGACCTTGCCGGGTCCGGTGTTCGAGGATTGGACGCGCAAAACGGGCAAGCCGATCCTCGATGGCATCGGTTCGACCGAGATGCTCCACATCTTCATCACGAGCCGGATCGGAGACGCCATGCCGGGAGCGACCGGGCGGCCGGTCGCAGGCTATGAAGCAAGAATAGTCGATGCCGACATGAAGGATGTGCCCGACGGCACAATCGGACGGTTGGCCGTGCGCGGCCCGACCGGCTGCCGCTATCTCGCCGACAAACGGCAGAAAAACTATGTCGCCGATGGCTGGAACCTTACTGGCGATTCATTTGTGCGCGACCAGGACGGCCGATTCCATTTCGCTGCCCGCAACGACGACATGATCATCTCGGCGGGCTACAACATCGCTGGACCCGAGGTCGAGGCGGCACTGTTGGCGCACCCGGAAGTCGCGGAATGCGCGGTCGTCGGCGCAATGGACTCCGAGCGGGGGCAGGTTGTTGCCGCGTTTGTTGTGCTCAAGGCCGGTGTCGAAGGAGATAACCTGCGCATCAAGATTCTGCAGGATCACGTCAAGGCAACCATCGCGCCATACAAATATCCGCGACTGGTTAGATTCGTCGACGCCTTGCCGAAGACACAGACCGGAAAAATTCAGCGGTTCAAATTGCGAGAACAGGTCTCATGAGCAAGAGCACGACTGAAATTGTGCAGCCGAAGAATTGGGCGGCGCCCAAAGGCTATGCCAATGGCGTCGTTGCGCAGGGCCGGCAGGTTTTCATTGCCGGCCAGGTCGGCTGGAACGGGCAGGGGAAATTCGAAAGCGACGATTTTGTCGCTCAGGTTGAACAGGCTTTGAAAAATATCGTCGATGTTCTTGCGGCGGCAGGCGGCGAGCCTCGGCATCTGGTGCGCCTCACCTGGTATCTGACGGACAAGACTGAGTACGTGGCCCGTCAGAGGGAGATTGGCGAGGCCTATCGCAGGACGATCGGCCGGCATTTTCCGGCGATGACGCTGTTGGTTGTCGCCGGCCTGCTCGAGCAACGGGCCAAGGTTGAGATCGAAGGAACCGCCGTTATCGCGGATTAGCCGACTGCAATCTCGCGTCCGATGCCCGCCTCGCGCGTCGCTTATGGCGACCCTGGAACCAATAAACGGAATAAGGGATGACAACCATGACGATAAACAAAAAGAAGTACGGCAATTGGAGTGGCTTATCGCTCTTCCGGAATTGATCGACAATTTCCACCACCCAGTACCCTTGCCACAGCAGAAACACGACCCAGCCAAACAACCTCTGATTCTGTGTCTGCCGGCGCTCGGCATAAGCCGCCACTTCGGCGGGCCGCACTTGGATGACCCCGGTATTGATCTCCGCCCACCGCCGGCGATTCTCCATAAATTGCTCGCGGCGTCTGGCGCGG
>DATBTA010000128.1:0-7440 GCA_036559505.1 Pseudolabrys sp.
TGACGCAGGGCGCTCGCCTGCCGCGACGACCTGGACGACGCGGTAGCCGCGTTCCTTCAACTCCTTGAGCAAGACGGGCACCGCAAGCGCTGTCGCCGGATGGATGTCATGCAGGAGCAGGATGCCGCGGCCTTTTTCCTCCAGCCGACGCATTGCGCGACGGACGATCTCGCGCGCACCGATATGCTTCCAGTCGTCGGCGACGACGTCCGCGCTCCACGTCACCAGTGTCTTCGACGCAAGATAACTCTCGATCGCATTCGTCCTGCCAAGGCCCGGAATGCGGAAGAAGGGGGATATCGCTTTCGGGTCGCCGAGCGCTGCATCGACAGACTCGATACCGGTCTCCACCTGGCGTTCCGCCTTTTCCACGCTCAGCCGCTGGAAGGCGAAAGGATGGTTCTGGCTGTGGGTGCCGATCGTATGCCCCGCATTGTAAATGCGCCGGACAATTGACGGGTATGCGCGTGCCATTTCGCCGACGAGGAAATAGGTCGCCTTCACGCATTCCGAGGCAAGCGTATCGAGGACGGCGTTGGTGTAGGGAGGGATCGGGCCATCGTCGAAGGTGATGACGACCTCATGGTCTTCGAGCGGCAGCGTTTGCGCATATTGCATGCTGCCGATGCGGGCGAAATCAGCCGGGTTGATGGAGAGGACGCGGCTGGTGCCAAGCGCATCCGGATTGCCCGGGCACAGTTCTGCGGCGGACGCGGCAACGCTTCCAACAAGACAAAATACAACAATCAATACGCTGCGCATCAGGAGGCCCCCCGACCTCGCGCCGACTGCCTCCAACGGGAGGCTTCCGACATTATTGCGCACGACATTAACGGAGGATTACGCGTTGTGAACGTGTTTTAAGCCTATTCCAGTGGTTTTTTCTTAGGCGCGGTAAATGGGCGACACATTTACTGTGAATTGCCGCCGGCTTTCCCCGGGACGACCTGCACCACGCGAAAACCCCGCCGTTTGAGTTCGCGCAGGAAGGCCGGCAGCATCCGGGCGGTCTGCGCTTTGGTATCGTGAAAAAGAACGATGCCGCGCCCGGCGTGCTCGATGCGCGACAGGATCAGGCGCAGCTCCTGCTCGGGGCTCATGGAAAGCCAGTCGCTCGCCCAGACGTCGGCGCCGAAAACCACGATGCCGCGTGCCGCCAGGCGATCGAGCAAGGCCTGGTTCGAGGCAAAGCCCGGAAAGCGGAAGAACGGCGTTGCCGGACTCGGCCGGCGGCCCCCGTAGATGGCGATTTCGTCCGCCGCGATGCCCCGGTCGATCTCCGCTTCCGCCCGCGGCAATGCCATGCGGCTGAGAAGAGGGTGGGAGTAGCTGTGATGGCCAAGCGTATGACCCTCGGCCAATGCACGGCGGGCGAGCTGCGGGTGGGCGGCGGCATTGCGCCCGAGAAGGAAGAACGTGACGCGGACGCATTCCGCCTTGAGCGCGTCCAAGATTTTAGATGTTGTGCCCGGCCATGGACCGTCGTCGAAGGTGAGCACCAGCTCCTTGGCATTGAGCGGGAGCGTCGACGGGAAATGCTTGCGCCCGACGCGCGGGGTGACCCTGGCATTCACCTCCATGACACGTTCGGTCCCCAGCGCCTGCGGATTGCCGGGGCAGGACTCGGCCGACGCCGCTACCGGAAGGAAGGCGGCAATCAAAATGAAAACGAAACGGGTCATAGCCAGTCTGTTACACGAAATTCACGCGCTAATCATTTGCCCCGCGCGTAGGGAAGGGCGTACAAGCGTCGCGTTTTAATCGATTGTCGACGGCTTCCGTAATGCTCGATCAAGACCAAACCGAGGCGACCGAGATTGCGCAACTGCCGCGCAACAAGGACGGCTCGATCCGCAAAACTTTCGTCAAGAGCGTCGCGCGCAGAATCGAGACGGGCGACGCAACCGGTCTGAGAGGGCTGGTCGGCGACCTGCACGAAGCCGATATGGGCGCGCTGATCGAGGCGCTGGAGCCGGAGCAACGCCCGCGGCTTGTCTCGCTGCTCGGCATCGACTTCGACTTCACCGCGTTGACCGAGGTCGACGACGCAGTGCGCGACGAGATCCTTGATGAGTTGCCGCCGCAAGCGGTGGCAAAGGGCGTCAGCGAGCTCGAATCCGACGACGCCGTCGCGATCCTCGAGGACCTGCCGAAGGAAGAGCAGGCGGAAATCCTCGAGCAGCTGCCGCAACCGGACCGCGCGACACTCGCCCGCAGCCTGGACTATCCCGAGGAGTCGGCCGGCCGGCGCATGCAGACGGAGTTCATCGCCGTGCCGCCGGCCTGGAACGTCGGTCAGGCAATCGACTACATGCGCGAAACTTCGGAATTGCCGGAGCGCTTCTTCGAGCTTTACGTCACTGACGAGAGCGGCCACTTCCGCGGTGCGGTCCCGCTCGATCGCCTGTTACGTAGCAAACGTCCGGTTCCGATTTCCGATCTCATGGAGCCGGAGCGCCACCGCATCCGCGCGGACGAAGACCAGGAGGAAGTCGCGCGCATGTTTCAGCGCTACGACCTCGTGGCGGCACCGGTCGTCGATGCCGATGACCGGCTGGTCGGCATCATCACCTTCGACGACGTCGCCGACGTCATCGAAGAAGAAGCGGAAGAAGACATCAAAGCGCTGGGCGGCGTGCGCGACGAAGAACTGTCGGATTCGGTCTGGAAGATCGCGCGCGGGCGCTTTAGCTGGCTGCTGGTCAACCTCGCCACCGCGTTCCTTGCGTCTTCGGTGCTCGGCCTGTTCGAAGGCCAGCTGCAGAAAATGGTCGCCTTGGCGGTGCTGGCGCCGATCGTGGCGAGCCAGGGCGGCAATGCGACAACGCAGACGATGACCGTTGCCGTGCGCGCGCTGGCGACGCGCGACTTGAGCGACACGAATGCGTGGCGTG
Organism: Pseudolabrys sp.; assembly: GCA_036559505.1. GTDB lineage: Bacteria > Pseudomonadota > Alphaproteobacteria > Rhizobiales > Xanthobacteraceae > Pseudolabrys. The sequence continues at coordinate 2,895 of DATBTA010000128.1, forward strand.
TGATCACGCGCGAGCTCATGGTCGGCCTTCTCAACGGCATCGCCTTCGCCGTCATCACCGGGGTGGCGGCTTATGTCTGGTTCAGGGTGCCGGGCCTGGGGCTGGTGATTGGTCTCGCCATGATCTGCAATCTGGTTGCCGCCGCGCTCGGCGGAATCCTCATTCCGCTTGTGCTGAATCGGCTCAAATTCGATCCGGCGGTGGCCTCCAGTCCGTTCGTCACCACGGTGACGGATGTCGTCGGATTTTTCTCGTTTCTCAGCATTGCCACGCTGTGGTTCGGCCTCCGGTGAGTCAGATTGCGAACGCAGTTACAACTTGTTCACCTTGTTTGCTGACCAACGTTTAAAGGGCGCACCGTAACCCTATACCCCACGCCGATCGCAGGCTGGGAGCGCTCCCGGTGCACGAAACCAATGCTGAACCAGCGGGCTCGCGCCCCCACGGCTGGCTGCCGGCCTGGACGAAACGTCCCGACACGCCGTCACTCGAGTTCACGCGGCCGACGCCGGCAAAGTGGATCCTGTCGGCTTCGCGGCTGATCGGCGTGCTTTCGTTTGTCGCTCTCGGGGGCATGTTCGTGATCGCCGCCGTCGGTTTCGGTTTGGCGCGCCATAACGACGAGCGACTGTCGCTCAGCCAGCACGCCACGTTGCGCAGCGCCATCGTCGAATTCCGCCCGACGCTCGAGCGCTCGGCGGCAATTGATCCGCGGCTGTTGCGGATGGCAGAGCAGATCCCCGGCCTGAAAAACCTGAAATTTGAAGGCAGCCCCGCGCGCGACCGCGAAACGCAACCGGTGATGGATTCCGCCGGTCGCATTGCCGGATTTTTCACGTGGGACAAAACCCGTCCGATGACTCAGGTCATGGGGCGCCTGGCGGCGTTCTTCGCAGCCGTCGCCGTCGTCGTATTCGGCCTTGCCGCGTTGTCGCTCTGGCAGCTCAAGCGGGCGCGACGGGAGCTTGCGGAGAGCGAGGTGGAGGCTACGCGCGCCGCCGATGAAGACAAGCTGACCGGTTTGCCCAATCACGCAAAGACATTGGATCTCCTGGATCTTTCCCTCGCAGAGCGCGCCGACGATGAATGCACGACCTTTGCGCTGATCGAACTCGATGGCATGGATGATGTCACCGCAACGCATGGCGTTCTTGGTAGCGATGAGCTCATCGTTGCCGTCGCCAGGCGAATTAGGGAGGCGCTGCCCGCGGGCGTGACCTGTGGGCGCATTGCGGGCGACAGATTCGCGATTGCGATGACCGCGGCCCACGATGCCGACGCCGAGGCCGTTGTTTGCGCCGCCATCGACGTCATCGCGCGGCCACATTGGGCCGACACGGTCGTGCGCGTGAGTGCGCATGCGGGCTTTGCGCAGGCGCCGCGTCACGCTGTGACCCGCGGTGAGCTGACGCGCCGCGCCGACCTTGCGTTGCGTGCCGCAGCGAAACGAGGGCCTGGCGCGATCGTCGCGTTCGATGTTGCCATTGATACCGTTTCCACTGATCAGAAATTCATCCACCGCGAGCTTCCGCGGGCAATCAGCGCGAACGATCTCGATCTGCACTATCAGCCCATCGTGTCGTCGCAAGGCGGGCGCATGGTCGGAGTTGAGGCCTTGCTGCGCTGGAACCACGCAACGCGCGGCTCGATCCCGCCGGCGACGTTCATTCCGGTCGCCGAGCAGATGGGATTGATGGGTACGATCGGTGCATTCGTTCTGCGCCGCGCATTGCATGAGGCCAAGCGATGGCCCGAAGATCTTTACATTGCGGTGAACCTGTCGCCGCTGCAGGTCCGTGACGGCACGATCGTGGACGTGGTGCGTTCGGTGCTGGCCGAAAGCGGGGTATCGCCGCGACGGCTGGTGCTGGAAATTACCGAAGGCGTGCTCATCGACAACCCTGACGAGATGGTCAAGCGCATTAAGGATCTGCACGAGCTCGGCGTGCGTGTCGCGCTTGACGATTTTGGGTCCGGTTATTCCAATCTCGGTTACCTGCAGAGGTTCCCGCTCGACAAGATCAAGATTGACCAGAGCTTCGTAGCCGCGCTCGGCCGCTCCTCCAATGGCGGCGTGATCATCCAGGCGATGGTGGCGCTTGGCCGCGCGCTTGGTCTGTCGGTGCTTGTCGAGGGCGTCGAAACCGAGCACCAGCGCGTTCTGCTGCGGCTTGCCGGCTGCGACGAGATGCAGGGCTTCCTCTTTGCCAAGCCTGCGCCGGCGAGTGCGATCGATGTGCTGCTGGAAAAGGCCCGGCAGGATGCCATGCCCAGGCCGGCGTCGGGCGAGGCGCTGACAGCGTGACGAACAGCTTATAAAGTCGCCAGCGGCGCCAGTTCGGGCGCGCGAGCGGAGGCGGCGCATGATTCCCAACGCATGGGCGGGTTTTGATTTCGGGCTTGGCACCGACGTCGACATGCTGCGGAAATCCGTGAACGGCTTCGCGCAGGACCGTATCGCGCCCCGCGCCGAGGCGATCGACCGCGACAATGTCTTTCCGCGCGACCTGTGGCCGGAGATGGGGGCGCTCGGCCTTCACGGCATAACGGTCGAGGAAGACTATGGAGGCTCCGGCCTCGGCTATCTCGAGCATTGCGTGGCGATGGAGGAAATCTCGCGCGCCAGCGCTGCCGTTGGGCTGTCATACGGCGCCCATTCCAATCTTTGCGTCAACCAGCTCCGGCGCAACGGCAGTGAGCAGCAAAAGCGCAAATACCTGCCGAAATTGATATCGGGTGAGCATGTCGGCGCCCTGGCGATGTCGGAGCCGGGGGCGGGCTCCGACGTCGTGTCGATGCGCACGCGCGCCGACAAGAAAGGCGACCGGTATGTGCTCAATGGTTCCAAAATGTGGATCACCAACGGGCCGGTAGCGGACACAATGGTGATCTATGCCAAGACCGACCGCACCGCCGGCGCGCGCGGCATCACCGCGTTCATCGTTGAAAAAGGCTTCAAGGGCTTCGCGCCTGCGCAGAAGCTCGACAAGCTCGGCATGCGCGGCTCCGACACCAGCGAGCTGGTATTCACGGATTGCGAGGTTCCGGAAGAAAACGTGCTGGGTGCGGTCGGCAACGGCGTCAATGTCCTGATGTCCGGCCTCGACTACGAACGCGTCGTCCTTGCGGCCGGTCCACTCGGTATCATGCAGGCCTGCCTGGACGTCGTGATCCCTTATGTGCACGAGCGCCATCAGTTCGGCCAGGCTATCGGACGATTCCAGTTGGTGCAGGCGAAGCTCGCCGACATGTATGTCACGATGAATGCCGCCAAGGCCTACGTATACACGGTCGCGCGCGCCTGCGATGAAGGCCGCACGACGCGTGAGGATGCCGCCGGCGCCATTCTCTATGCGGCCGAGCGCGCGACCTGGATGGCGCTGGAGGCGATCCAGTGCCTGGGCGGCAATGGATACATCAACGACTTTCCAACCGGCCGCCTGTTGCGCGACGCGAAGCTTTACGAGATAGGGGCGGGAACGTCCGAGATCCGCCGCATGCTGATAGGGCGTGAGATCTTCGAGAAGACGCGCTAAGCGCCGGCATTAACTTTTCACCGTCCCGAATCAGCTAGTGCATTGGCCGACACCACCAGTGGAGGGGTCGCGGCCATGATGCGGGTGCGGCTGAAGGCGGACGGACGGATTGTCGAAATTCTGCCCGACGGCAGCGAAAGAACGGTCGATCACAGCGATCCGGCGCAATTCGTGCGCCAGGTGCGCGCGCGCTGCGGACTGACCCAGGCTGCGTTCGCGGAAAAAATCGAAGTTCCGATCGAGACCGTGCGCAACTGGGAGCAGGGCAAGCGCCACCCGCGCGGACCAGCGCGAGCGCTGCTCAAATTGATCGATCAGGCGCCGGACGTCGCCTTTGCCACATTGGGCAGGCGCCGCTGACGTTTACTCCGCGGCAGCGGGCATCGGACTGCGCGACGACGGGCGCGCAATCCGCATCAATACGTACATCGCGATGAGGATTGCGACATAGACGAGGAGCTGCATCTCCGTCGGCCGTTCCGTGTAGCCGATCAGGATATGCAGCAGGCGACCGATGATGCTTCCTTCGGACAGAAGCCATGATGTGTCCCACACGGTCTGATCGAGCGATACCACAAGGCCGGCGTTGTTGAGGAACTGCACGGACTGTGCGGCCATGCCTGCCGCAAGCAGGGCGATGAGCCAGCTCGTGACCGAGAAGATGTGGCGGTTCGGAATCGCCAGCAGACCGAAATAGGTCAAGGCCGTGAAAGCCGCGCCGGCCGCGATACCGAGCACGCCGCCGGCGAGAAGTGCGGAGCCGGACGTTCCCTGGGCCATGATGCCATAGAGGAACAGGACGACTTCGGAACCCTCGCGCAGCACAGCCAGGCCGATGACGACAGCCAGTGCCGTCAGCGGCTTGGTGCCTTCACTCACCGCCGTGCCCACGCGCCGCATTTCGTCGGCGATCTCGCGGCCATGGCGCGCCATCCAGGCGTTGTGCCACATCAACATGAGGACCGCGATGCCGAGTACGCTGGCGTTGAACAGCTCCTGACCGGAACCCT
>DATBTA010000129.1:0-5995 GCA_036559505.1 Pseudolabrys sp.
GTCGAGGTAGCTGATCTTGAGAAACTCGGCGATCAGGAATGCCGCCGCGCCAAGCACGGGCGGTGAAATGATCGCGCCGAGGCCGCCGGCCGCGAGCAGTCCGCCAGCGGCGTTTTTCTCAAACCCGGCTTTCGCCAGCATTGGGTAAGCGACGGTGCCGATCATTACGGTCGTCGCAACGCCCGAACCGGACGGGCCACCGAGCAGAAACGACGAAGCGACCACTGCGCGGCCGGCGCTCGACGGCTTGCCGCCCATCACCGCGAGCGAGAAATCGATGAAAAACTTCCCGGCGCCGGAATGCTGCAGAACGGCACCGTAGATCGTGAACATGATGATCAGCGTCGCCGACACGTCGATCGGGACGCCGAAGATGCCTTCCAGCGTGATGAACAGGTGACCTACCAGGCGCGAGACGTCATAGCCACGATGCGTCCACGGCGGCGGCAGATCGGGACCGAAATAAGCGTAGAGAATGAAGCACACGGCCACGAGCGGCATGACCCAGCCGGTCGTGCGCCGCGCCGCCTCGAGCACCAGCACGATGAAGATGGCGCCGAGGATCACGTCCCATTTTTCCGGCACCGCGGCGCGGTCGGTGAAATCATCGCCCTGCGCGAGCGCATAGACGATGGTGGCGATGCCGAGCAACGGAGGGATGACATCGAACCACTGGATGCGGTTGCGGAAGCGGTCGGCGAGCGGGAATAGCAAGAAGCTCAGCAGCAGGACAAATGCGACGTGCGTATATCGCAACGGGATGGTCGGCACGATGTCGTAGGCAGCGTAGAGGTGGAACAGGGTCATCGCGACCGCAATTCCGGTCACGACGATTCCGGCCAAGCCCGAAAGCCGGTTTGCGGCGCCCTCTTCCTGCTGAACGTATTCTTCCGCCTTGCGCAGCCGCTCTTCGGAAATAACCTCCGAGCCTGCGCCCGCCCGCGCGTCTTCCGCCATCGTCCCCTCGCCTTGCAGCGGTGTCACCCCGCTTTCGGGCGGCACGCTAGCACGGGCTAAAGCGGGGGAATACCTGCGGAAAATGCCACTTTCGGCGCAGTCAGGGCCGTCCGAGCAGGATGGCGAGCCCTGCTGCCAAGAACGGCAGCGGCAGTGGCACCAGCGCGCGCAGCCAGACCACACCCGCCGGCATCATCGGCACTTCCCAGATGACCAGGCGGTGGATTGCATAAAGAGCCCAGGCGGTCGAATAGGCGATCACCTGCGGCGCGCCGGCTCCGCTCTTGAGCGCGGCAGCGCCGATTGAGAAACCAACCACGGGACCACCGGGCGTGAGCGCGCCCCCAAGCGTCGCGATCGCGACACCCAACAGGCCTGACTCCGGACCGAGCCAGGGCGCGATCCATGCATTCGGCAGCGCTTCCGCGACGAAGCCCGAGCCGATCACACCGATGCCGATCCGCGGAAGCAGAAGAATGAACTCCATGACGCCGGCGCGCGCGCCGTCGTCCAGCAGCGCGCGGCTGCGCATGGCCGCAAGAAACGCCAAAACGCCGACGACCGACCACAGCAGAATGTTGATGGCGAGCGTCATTTGATTTCGTCGCGATACTGAAAGCCGGCACGAACGGCGATGCGGGCAAGCAGGCCGGCGATGATCGGAAGGGGAATCGCAGCAACCATCCGCCAGATCACGAAATCAGCGCCGAAGAACGGCAACTCCCAGACCAGCGCGCGCGTGTAACCGATGAGTGTCCAGCTGACGATGAATGCGACCACCGCGCCGGCATCGGCGCCCATGACGAGGAAAGCGCCGGCGACCGGATAAATGGTGATGGGCCCGCCGGGCAGCAGAAAACCGAAAAACACGGCGATCAGCAGGCCGGTAAAGCCCGATTCATGGCCGACCCAGCGCGCCACCATCTCGCGCGGCAACAGCAATGTGACGAACGCGCCGATCAGGCACCCGGCCAGCACTTTCGGCAGCATTTCGCCGAAAAGCGACACGTCTCCGCCAAGAACCTGGAGAAAATGCTCACGCCCGTCGCGCACGTAAACAGTGCCGGCGGCCGTGCAAGCAAGGATGGCGATGATTGCCGTCGACCAGTCAAAGGCGCGGCGACGGCGGGGCGATTTCGCGGTTTTCAAGACAAAGTGGAAGTTATGTTAGCGCGCAGCGACCGGAGTGACATTCGAAGCGATCAACTCCCCTTGCCGCGAGGTCATGCTGACCGCGACTGCCGCGACCAATACCAGCATAATGGTTGCATAGACGGGAACGATGATTCCCGTCAGTTTTTTGACGTCTTCCTTGTCTTCGGTCGAAAGCAGGACACGAACACGATGGCACATCGCCGCCTCCTGAGAATCTCGCCATTGAAGTGTAGGGCAAAGCCGGCGGCTTGTCTGCCGCGTCCCCGTTGACCCTGCATTGCGTCGCCGGTAGCTTCGCAGCGATGGGGATGGGGTCCCCCGAGAACCGCCCGAAAGGGGCTGATGACTCCTACCGTGCAACAGGGCGGTAGGAATCTGTCCGCCGCAGGGCGGTTTTTCCATGCCCTGAGACAGAGGAGATCTGATCGATGGGCTTCCTGATCGTATTTATCGGCGGCGGCATCGGCGCCGCGTTGCGCCACGGCTTCAATCTCGCCTTCGCGCGCCTGATCGGCACGGCGTTCCCCCACGCGACCTTGTTCGAGAATGTCAGCGGTTCCGTCGCGATGGGCGTGCTCGTCGCGCTGTTCGCGTTCAGGAGCGGCATTCCGCACCACTGGCAGCTGTTCCTCACCACCGGCATTCTCGGCGGCTACACGACCTTCTCGACCTTCTCGCTGGATGTCGCGGTCCTCTACGAGCGCGGCGAGATCGGTTTGGCCGCCCTCTATGTGCTGCTATCGGTTGCTCTGTCGATTGGCGGACTGTTCGGCGGCCTCGCACTCGTCCGCGGTCTTAGCTAATCCATCGGCCGCATGCCGAGTTTGTCGAGCAGCGCCATGTCGCGGTCGCGGCCGGGATTCGGTGTCGTGAGCAACTTCGGCCCATAGAAGATCGAGTTGGCGCCGGCTAGGAAGCAAAGCGCCTGCGTCTCCTCGCTCATGTCTTCCCGCCCCGCCGACAGCCGCACCACCGACGCCGGCATGCAGATGCGCGCAACCGCAATGGTGCGCACGAAATCGAGCGGATCGAGCGTCCCCGCGGATGCCAAGGGCGTCCCTTCCACGCGCACCAGCATGTTGATCGGCACGCTTTCCGGGTGCACCGGCAGGCCGGCAAGCGTCGCAATCATGCCGATGCGGTCTTCCGGGCCCTCACCCATCCCGACAATCCCGCCGCAGCAAACGTGAATTCCCGCGTTGCGCACGTGCTCGAGCGTATCGAGCCTGTCCTGGTATGTGCGCGTTGTGATGATCTCGCCGTAATATTCGGGCGATGTATCGAGATTATGGTTGTAATAGTCGAGGCCGCAGCCCCTGAGCCGGCGCGCCTGATCGCCGGTCAGCATACCGAGCGTGACGCAGGTCTCCATCCCGAGCGCCTTGACGCCCTCGACCATCGCGCAGACTTTGTCGAGATCGCGATCTTTGGGCGAGCGCCACGCCGCACCCATGCAGAAGCGCGAAGCCCCGCCGGCCTTTGCCGCACGCGCTTCGTCGAGCACGGCATCAAGATCCATCAACCTTTCGGCTTTGACGCCGGTGTCGAATTTCGCCGACTGCGGGCAATAGGCGCAATCTTCCGGACAGCCGCCGGTCTTGATCGACAGCAATGTCGAGATCTGGACCTCGGCGGGGTCGAAGTTTTCGCGATGAACCTGTGCCGCACGAAAAATCAATTCTGGGAACGGAAGTGCAAACAGGTTTCGCACCTGTTCGCGACTCCAGTCGTGTCGCGGCAGACTGGATACCGCGAGCGGCGGCGTGTGATGGGACAGCGACATGCCTGAAAGCTCCGGCCGTTACCAACCAGCCTTATACCAAGATGAAGTGCCGGTTGCGCAAGGGTTCCCTGCGATTGAGCGGCTTTTGCCACCATGCTAGTCTTCTAGCGGACATGCGGAAGAGACGTTCGACCATGAAAAAGCTAGTTCTGACCGCACTCGCGCTGAGTGTTTTGAGCACACCTGCCCTTGCGCAAAAAGGCAACAAAGACAACGAACCTTTGGCCATTCTCGAAAGAGAAAAGAAACAACAGGCCGAACAACTCGATCAGCAATATAAACAGCAGATGGAACGCTCACGCAGAGAGGGCAACACGGCCGCGGCACGCAGCGACCCGTGGGCAAACATGCGTACGCCGAACGACGGCAAACGCTAGGCCGCGGAGCGCATGAATCGCGATCGTATGATCCGTTTCGCCGCCGTGCTGGTCGGGGCCGCGGTTCTTCTCGGGCTCGAGCAGCAATTCGGCATGAAGCTCTATCTGGCGATACCGGCCGCCATCTCCGCTTATTTTGCGACGCTCATCGTGCTCACGCTTGCGTTCGGCAGCGGCAACCAGACGAAATAGCCGTCACCACCCGTGACGCCGCCAGCCCCAGTACTGGCGGTAGTACGGGCGATAATACGGGCCGCCGTAATAAACGACCGCCGGCGGACCGTAGTAGACAGGACCGTCGACGACCTCCGGCCCTTCAATCACCTCCGGCCCCTGCCGGTAGGCAGAACGCGGTGCAACCGCCGCCGCGCGCTGCTGCGGCACGCGACCGCTCATGTCGAGCGCGGTCTGAATCGCAAAACCGCGTTTGTCCTGCCAGGCGATCTCGCACCAGCCGCCGTCGCACGCCGAGGCGTCGACCAGGCTGCCGCCGGGAATCTTGGCGACGATCTCGCTGCCGGTGCCGGGCGCCGCGCGCAAGTTGACGGTTGAAGCAACATAGGCCGGCTTGGCGGCGGCGGCTCCTGTCATGAGCACGAGCGCACCGAAACACAACAATGACGATTTGCCATTCGACCAGAAACGCATGAGCCCACCTCCGCTCCAATGTGCTGCATACCCAGCCGCCGGACGGTGGGAACCAAAATCGGCGGAATCGCGGCAATGAAAAAAGACCCGCGAATTCCGCGGTTTGTTATCGCGGGGCGGCGGCAATATTTCCGCCGTCGACGGTCAACACAGCGCCCGTCGTCTTGCGCGCAAGCGCGAGACTGACGAACGCTTCTGCGACGTCTTCGGCCAGAACCTCCCGGCCCAGAAGATTGCCGGCGAGATAGTCCTGCTCGGTCACGCCGCGCGCTTTTGCGCGTTTTTTGATCAGGGCGCCTGTCAGCAATCCGGATCGGATGCGATCGGCATTCACCGCGTTGGATGTGATGCCGTCGCCACCATGGTCGACGGCATACTGGCGCATGAGCGCCAGGGTCGCCGCTTTCGGTAATCCGTAGGGGCCAAAGTCCGGGCCCGGATTGATCGCCTGCTTGGAGACATTGAACAGTAGCGCACCGCCAGTGCCCTGCCGGCGCATGATCTGCGCCGCTGCCTGCGCGACATTTTGGTGCGCAAAAAAATTGAGCTCAAAACTTTTTCGCAACGTCGCGTCGTCGACGTCACCGATCCGGCCCTGCCAGGCGGCACCGGCGTTCGAAACCATGACGTCCACCCCGCCGTAGGCAGCAACGACGGCATCGAAGGCCGCGGTAACCGAACGCCGGTCGGTCACGTCGCACCCGATCCCAAGCGCGTTGAGAGGCTTGGCGGCAAGCTTCGTGCGAGGCGCGTCGAGATCGAGCAGGACAACCTCGGCACCGCGCGCGCGAAACGCCGCGGCGGTGGCAAACCCGATCGTCCCGGCACCGCCTGTAATGACGACGACCTGCCCCTGCAACGGCTGCGGCTTGCGACCCGCGAGCTTCGCCTGCTCGAGCGACCAATATTCGATCTCGAATTGGTCGCGCTCGGAAATGCTCTCGAAGCGCCCGCCCCTCTCCGCGTTTGTAATCACCGAAATCGTGGTTTCCGCAATATCGGCGGCGACACTCGCATCTTTTGCAGTTGCACCCACACCGAATAGTCCGACGCCCGGCACCAGAATGACGCGCGG
>DATBTA010000130.1:0-4957 GCA_036559505.1 Pseudolabrys sp.
CTTTGCTTGTGGTTTCTGGGATTTTGCCAGCGGTACCGACGCCGCGGCTTTCGGCTGCGGCGCCGGCTTTGACGACTTGATCGCGGCTTTGTCCTCGCCTTCGCCGAGGATCACGGCAATGGGGGTGTTCACCGCGACGTCGGCGGTCCCTTCCGGCACCAGAATTTTTCCCAGCGTGCCCTCGTCGGTCGCCTCGACTTCCATTGTGGCCTTGTCGGTCTCGATCTCGGCGATGACATCGCCGGATTTCACTTCATCGCCCTCTTTCTTGAGCCATTTGGCCAGATTGCCCTTCTCCATCGTGGGAGAGAGAGCGGGCATGAGTACTTCGATCGGCATGGCCTACTGTTTTCCAGGCAACAAATTAACGGTACACATCGGTGTAAAGTTCGGAGACGTCCGGCTCCGGATCGTGCGTGGCAAATTCCGCCGCCTGGTTGATCAGGTCGCGAACTTCACCGTCAATCTTCTTCAGTGCATCTTCGGATGCGAATTTCTTTTCCAGAATTCTGTGACGCGCCATGTCGATCGGATCGTGATGAGTGCGTATCTCGTCCACTTCTTCGCGCGTGCGGTATTTCGCAGGATCAGACATCGAATGCCCGCGATATCTGTAGGTCAGCATTTCGAGGATATAGGGGCCCTTGCCGGATCGGCACCATTCGGCAGCCTTTTCTCCAGCCGCTTTCACGGCACGCACATCCATGCCGTCGACCTGGTCACCGGGAATATTGAACGACAATCCCCGACGCGACAGGTTGACCTCAGCCGAAGAGCGCGTGATCGCCGTCCCCATCGCATAGCGATTATTCTCGATCACATAGACCGCGGGCAGCTTCCACAGCTCCGCCATGTTGAAGCTTTCGTAGACCTGGCCCTGATTGGCGGCACCATCGCCGAAATATGTGAGGCTGATGTTGCCGTTGCTGCGGTAGCTGTTGGCGAAGGCAAGACCGGTGCCGAGCGGCACCTGCGCGCCCACAATTCCGTGCCCGCCGTAGAAACCTTTCTCCACGCTGAACATGTGCATGGAGCCGCCCTTGCCTTTGGAATAGCCGTGCGCACGCCCGGTAAGCTCAGCCATGACTCCCTTGGGATCCATGCCGGTTGCGATCATGTGACCGTGGTCGCGATAGCCGGTGATGACCTGGTCGCCGGGCTTGAGCACCATCTGCATGCCGACGACGACGGCTTCCTGGCCGATATAGAGATGGCAGAATCCGCCAATCAGGCCCATGCCGTACATCTGCCCCGCCTTCTCTTCGAAGCGGCGGATGGTCAGCATGGTGCGGTAGGCGGAAAGCTCCTGCTCCTTGCTGAAATCGGCGACGGGTTGGGCGTCGGTGCTGGGACTCTTCTGGGCGACCGCCATTAGCACTCCCTGCGAAAGCGTCCGGCAGTTGTGACGGGGTGTCGGTAGGCTTTCCCGAACCCCAATAGCTTAAATCCCCCGGCGGCGAAAGCGCGAGACTGCCACGGGGAATTGCGCAAAACGCCCGGAAATTGGCTGAAAATTTCAAGGCGAGCGGTGGATAACGCCGCCGGCCGACCGCGGTTGCTAACGGGGATTGAGCAGCAGGGTAAGATCGCGCGGATCGGCGTACCCGATCAGGGCACGCGCCCGTTCATCCAGCATGTCGGGATCGATCCGGTCGGCGCGTAAAAGCGATACCCGGCGTTCCCACACCGCGCGTTCCGCCTTGACCTGCATCAGATCGCCCTTCATCGCCGTGAGCTGTTGCTCGAGGTCCTGCTGGGCGCGCAGTCCGTGATTGCCGGTGAAGGCGTTGGCCGCGAAATAGCCGATGAACAGCGCCGCAAAGGTGTAGAGACCGAAGACGGTCAGGAATGTGCGGCGGCGGCGATGCGTAACCATGGCGCTCAACATGGGCCAAGGCCGTTAAAGCGCCTTTAATGGCGTCAGATCCTGTGTCGGATCTCGTTGAGGAAGAAGTTTCCGACGCGCTTGCCGCGGTTGCGCAGCACCTTCAGCACGCCCTGATCGACAAAATATGTAAGCAGGATCGAATCGCGCGTCTTCACGCGGTTATGGACCGGGTCGGCCGAGTGCCAGGTGTCGGTCCCGACGGCAAACGCATAGCCGCTATTCGGCGCAAAACGCATCTGCGTCCGCTTCGGCAAGGAACCGTCAGGCAGCTTTTCATGAAAGATCGTACCGATGTCCGTGTTGGCATCGTCCTCCGGCAAGTAGAGCTGCACGGTAATGCCCTTCCAACGCGTGTCCGTGTGCGGCGTGATAAGGTACCCCGGGATGTCACGCGTCAAAATCGGGATCGGATACATTCCGACCTTCGCAAAATTTTTGCCGAAACGCTTCGACAACCCCGGCGCCAGGCGCCGGATGAAGGCCAGCTTGACAGGTTCCGAGCAGAGCGCGCGGCCGACGATGTCCCACAGCGCGCGCTTTTCCGCCGGCAAATTGCGGATGTATTCCGGGAACAGATCGATCTTGACGCGCGTGTGTGTGCCATCCGCGAGATCATGGCCTTTGCTGCGGCCATGCATCGGCCGGTAATCGGACGACTCCGGCATCAGCGCAAGGATCTGCGCGTAGATGTCGTCGGGAAACACCCTGTTTAATTCGAGATGAAAAAACGGCTTCTCGACAGCGCGTGCTCCGTCAACCGACTGCACGATAGATGCGGCCAAGCGATCCGCAACCATGCGGCGCTCATAGGTCGACAGGTTTGTCGTCTGGTCCATCGTGCACACCCACACTCTAGTTCTCGAGAAATTTGCGTCGAATTTACCGTCAAAGACAAGACACGGAATGTTGCAACACCGTTCAGGCCTTCAGCACATCACGCCCCGCGAATTTCGCCTGCGGACCGAGTTCCTCCTCGATACGCAGCAGCTGGTTGTATTTTGCGGTTCTGTCAGACCGCGCAAGCGAACCGGTCTTGATCTGTCCGCAATTAGTCGCGACGGCGAGATCGGCAATGGTCGAGTCTTCCGTTTCGCCCGATCGATGCGACATTACCGCCGTGTAGCCGGCCTTATGAGCCATCTCGACGGCAGCCAACGTCTCCGTGAGCGTGCCGATCTGATTGACCTTCACCAAAATCGAGTTTGCGACACCATCCTTGATGCCCTTTGACAAGCGCGTCACATTGGTCACGAACAGATCGTCGCCCACGAGCTGGCACTTGCTTCCGATCAGCGTCGTAAGAGTCTTCCAACCTTCCCAATCGTCTTCCGCCATGCCGTCCTCGATGGAGATGATCGGGTATTTCGCAACAAGATCCGCGAGATACTTTGTCTGATCCTGCCTCGAGCGTTTCTTGCCCTCGCCCTCGTAGACATACGTGCCGTCTTTGTAAAACTCAGTGGCCGCGCAATCGAGGGCAAGCATCACGTCGCCGCCGGGCTTGTATCCGGACTTGGTGATCGCTTGCATGACAAAATCGAGCGCGGCTTCCGCCGATTTCAGGTTCGGCGCGAAACCACCCTCATCGCCGACGTTGGTGTTCAAGCCGGCCGACTTGAGCGCCCCGCGCAGCGTATGGAAAATTTCTGCGCCGGCGCGCAATGCTTCGGCAAAAGTCGGCGCGCCGACCGGCATGATCATGAATTCCTGGAAATCGATCGGGTTGTCGGCGTGTACGCCGCCGTTGACGATATTCATCATCGGCACGGGCAGCACACGCGCGGCCGTGCCCCCGACATAGCGGTAGAGCGGCGCGCTCTTCGCGGTGGCTGCCGCCTTGGCAGTCGCGAGCGACACACCGAGGATCGCGTTGGCGCCAAGTCGCCCCTTGTTCGGCGTGCCGTCGAGGGAAATCAGCGTTTCGTCGATCTTGGTCTGAGCTTCGGCGTCCATGCCGCCGAGCGCATCGAATATCTCGCCATTGACGGCATCGACCGCCTTACGCACGCCCTTGCCGCCGAAACGCGCCTTATCTCCGTCGCGCATTTCCACCGCCTCGTGAGCGCCTGTCGAGGCGCCGGATGGCACGGCGGCGCGTCCGCGCGAGCCGTTCTCCAAAATGACGTCGACCTCGACGGTCGGATTGCCGCGACTATCAAGGATTTCGCGGCCAATAATGTCTGTAATTGCGGTCATGGGGTGTCCGGACTCGGTACGTGGGCTTCTACAGGATCGACAACCCTCTTGTCATGCCCCGTCCTGACCGTGCATCCACTGGTGCACAAACCATGCGGTCAATGCCAATGGCACGGAAACGGTTGCAACTCGGCCAACGAAGCCCGATCCCGGCCTCACCCAACAAGGCCGTCCTTGATCGGGTGCCGAACCCGCATGCCGCGACAAACTATGTGGCGCGATTTACTGCGCCGGAATTCACCACACTGTGCCCAATCACCGGGCAACCTGATTTCGCGCATCTGGTCATCGATTACGTGCCCGCTCGCTTTCTTGTCGAATCGAAGTCGCTGAAGCTCTACCTCAACAGCTTTCGCAATCACGGCGCGTTCCACGAAGACTGCACGGTCGCCATTGGCAAGAGGCTATTCGTACTGCTGCGGCCGAAATGGCTGCGTATCGGCGGCTACTGGTATCCACGTGGTGGAATGCCGATCGACGTGTTCTGGCAGGCCGGAAAACTTCCGAAAGGCGTCTGGGTGCCCGACCAGGGCGTCGCACCCTATCGTGGGCGCGGCTAGCCTTTCGGGGCGCCCCGCCGAAGGCACAGTGCGCAGGTCCATCCAGTTGCGGCCAATGCAGCCGCTCCGACCACGAGCACGGGCGTGATTCCGACGCTGGCCAGGCCGGCGCCGTAGACGACCGGGCCCACCGCCTGGCCAAGAAAGAAAAACATCGAGTGTCCCGCGGTAGCCGACCCGCGCGCCGACGGAGCCAATTCCGTGACATACACCTGAATGCAGCCGTGCAGCAGATAGAACCCGAAACCCATCACTATGAAATTCACGAACTCGATGGGCCATGGCATTCGGAGCGTGATCACCAAAAGGCAGG
>DATBTA010000131.1:0-3381 GCA_036559505.1 Pseudolabrys sp.
CGGCGCGCGAAACGGTATCGGGATCGCCGGTCACGACAACCGGCTGACCTTGTCCGCTTTCGCGTGCTGCCCGCTCGAATGCCTTGGCGGCTGAATGCAGATTGCCGGAGCCGTAGTCGACAATTGCAACGCTCACCTTTGGCCTCCAGGCTCCGGAAACAAACCAATGACGTCGGATGGTGAAGGTGGGCCTCGCCGTACCGGAGCTGAATATTTCGGTTCGGTTGCAGGAACCGAAGGCGTATCGGCCGCGCGCTTTTGCCACTCCGAAAAAAAGCGGCGCTCCGCCGTTTCGGCATCCTCGGCGACCACGAATCCGAGCGTCGCCCAACCGCGGCGATTCAAGGTCCACCTCCAGATACTTGAGGCCTCGAATCCCATAAGCAGCGCGATTAGCAGCGCGACGATCAACTGGGTATTCGAGGACACACGCGCAAAGGCGAACCCGAAACTGAGGACGCCATAGCCGACAACATAAATGAGCAGAGCGAGCCATAGCCGATGCAACAGCAGCCATAGCGGTGCCAGTACAAACGCCCAAAAATGAAATCCATCACGCACGAATACAAATTGCTCCGGTGCGCGCGATGCATCGTTCGTCCACCCCGGCTGTGGTGCGTGTACGGTATAGGTGGGCATTACACGTCCTCATACTCAAACTGATCATGGCCGGCTCGTCAGGGCCATTCTACGAGAAGGAACTGCAAGAGTCGGATCACCTCCGACCGCCGGCGGCGTCACCCCAGCGAACCTTTCGTGGACGGCACTTCGTCTTTAGCGCGTGGGTCTACGGCCACGGCCACCCGCAGCGCGCGCGCTAAACCTTTAAAGCAGGACTCGGCGATGTGATGGTCGTTTGTGCCGTACAGCACCTCGGCATGAAGCGTTATACCGGCATTCATCGCGAAGGCCTGAAACCACTCCTGCACAAGCTCGGTGTCGAACGTCCCGACCTTGTCACGCACGAACTCGGCCCTGAAGACCAGGAACGGTCGACCGGAAATGTCGATCGCAACCCGCGTCAAGGCCTCGTCCATTGGGACGTGCACGTCGGCATACCGGGTGATGCCTTTCATATCGCCGAGTGCCTGCTTGACAGCTTGGCCGAGCGCGATCCCGACATCTTCGGTGGTATGGTGATGATCGATGTGCAGGTCGCCTTTGGCCTTGACCGCGATGTCGATGCGTGAGTGCCGTGCAAGCAGGTCGAGCATGTGGTCGAGAAAACCTATGCCGGTTGCAATCGATCCGCGGCCGGCTCCGTCAAGATCGATTTCGATCTCTACGTCGGTTTCCTTGGTCTTGCGCTTAACGGTGCCCTTGCGCATTCGAAAGTCCTTTGTTCGCGCGCCTTTTATCAGGGGTTTGCGGGATTCGCCACAGCGTTGCGAACGGTTTGCAAATACTGTTCGTCATGACTAGATGACGCCGATTGTGGGGATTTAACCGTATGTCACCGAACGAACTTCCCTCCTGGCATGGCACAACCATCCTGACCGTCCGCAAGGGTGGCTTGGTCGTTATCGGCGGCGACGGCCAGGTTTCGATTGGCCAGACCATCGTCAAATCCAATGCAAAAAAAGTCCGGCGCCTTGGCAAGGGCGATGTAATTGGCGGATTTGCCGGTGCCACTGCGGACGCATTCACCTTATTTGAGCGGCTGGAAGCCAAGCTCGAGCAATACCCGGGCCAGCTAACCCGTGCGGCCGTTGAGCTCGCCAAAGACTGGCGAACCGACCGTTATTTGCGCCGTCTCGAAGCGATGATGATTGTTGCCGACGCGAACGTTTCGCTGGTCCTCACCGGCACTGGCGACGTGCTGGAGCCCGAAAATGGCATCATGGGAATCGGCTCCGGTGGCAACTATGCACTCGCCTCGGCACGCGCGCTGCTGGATGGACCGCTCGATGCAGAGCAGATCGTGCGAAAGTCGCTCGACATCGCGGCGGAGATTTGCGTCTTCACCAATCGCAATGTCACCGTCGAGACCTTGAAGTCGTGAGCGAAGGCGCTTGATTTCCTCTGCGAGCGGCGCTTCTTAATCTGAAACCAGATACTGATCATGACCGACTTTTCTCCCCGCGAAATCGTCTCCGAACTTGATCGCTATATCGTCGGCCAGGGCGACGCAAAGCGCGCGGTTGCAATCGCACTGCGCAACCGCTGGCGGCGGTTACAGCTTGACGAAAGGCTGCGCGAGGAAGTACTGCCGAAGAACATCCTGATGATCGGCCCCACCGGCGTCGGCAAGACCGAGATCTCCCGCCGGCTCGCACGGCTTGCTGGCGCGCCATTTCTGAAAGTCGAGGCAACCAAATTTACCGAAGTCGGATATGTCGGCCGCGATGTCGAGCAAATTGTGCGCGATCTCGTCGAGATCGGAATCGCACTTGTGCGCGAGCGAAAACGCAAGGACGTCCAGGCCCGCGCCGAACAGTCGGCGGAAGAACGCGTCCTCAACGCACTGGTCGGCCCTGGCGCAAGCCCCGCCACACGAGAGAGTTTCCGAAAGAAACTGCGAGCAGGCGAGTTGAACGACAAGGAGATAGAGATCGAAGTGCAAGCCGGCAGTGGCGGCATGCCGATGTTCGAGATACCCGGCATGCCGGGCGCACAGATGGGCGCAATCAATATCGGCGATATCTTCGGCAAACTTGGTGGCGGCCGCACAAAGACGCGCCGCGTAACTGTTCAAGAGTCGCACGACATATTGGTCAATGAAGAATCCGACAAGCTGCTCGACACCGATCAGCTGGTGCAGGAAGCGATAAAGGCCGTCGAGCAGAACGGCATCGTGTTTCTCGACGAGATCGACAAGATTGCCGGTCGGGAGGGGTTGCGCGGCGCAGACGTATCACGTGAAGGCGTGCAGCGCGACTTGCTGCCGTTAATTGAAGGCACCACTGTCAATACAAAGCACGGGCCGGTCAAAACCGACCACATTCTCTTCATCGCATCCGGCGCGTTTCACATATCGAAACCATCGGACTTGTTGCCCGAACTGCAAGGGCGGCTGCCGATCCGTGTCGAGCTCAAGGCGCTCACACGTGACGATTTACGCCGAATCCTGACTGAGCCGGAAGCCTCGCTGATCAAGCAGTATATTGCGCTCATGAGCACCGAGGGCGTGACGCTTGAATTCGGCGAGGATGCCATCGATGCCATCGCGGACATCGCCGTCGCGGTGAATGCCAGCGTCGAGAATATCGGCGCCCGTCGGCTACAGACTGTAATGGAAAGAGTGCTCGACGAAGTCTCGTTTGCGGCGCCCGATCGTTCCGGAGAACACGTCAAAATCGATGCAGACTATGTGCAGAAGCACGTCGGTGATCTCGCCAAGAACGCCGATTTGAGCCGCTTTATTCTCTGATACGCAGCGAC
>DATBTA010000132.1:0-6372 GCA_036559505.1 Pseudolabrys sp.
TCGAAAACGGGAAGGCGCGCCAATTTACTTTCGTGATGGACGCCAAGTCAGTGATTACCTCGCCGTCGCCGCAGGTGCCGGTGAAGCAAAAGGGATTCAACGTCATTTCTGGACTGGCATGGTCGGGCCGCGGCAAGGTCAAGCGAGTCGACGTCTCGCTCGACGGCGGGCGCAACTGGCGCACCGCGCGCATCGACGGCCCGATCCTCGACAAGGCCTGCGTGCGCTTCTACTACGAGCTCGACTGGAAGGGCGAAGAGTTGCTGCTCCAGTCGCGCGCCATGGATGAGACCGGCTACGTGCAGCCGAGCAAGGACGCCTTGCGCAAGATCCGCGGCGTCAACTCGATCTATCACAACAACGGCATCCAGACCTGGGCGCTCAAGCCGGACGGGGAGGTCGAGAATGTCGAGGTCGGCTAGACCGTCGTTCGCCCTTGCGCTTGTGCTCGCGCTTGGCGGGCCCGCGCTGGCACAGAGCAAGTCTGAGGCGCCACGCAACTACGGCGTCGGGCATGTCGCGACTGCAGAGCAAGTTGCCGGCTGGGATATCGACGTGCGGCCCGACGGTCAGGGCGCGCCGCCCGGCCGCGGCTCGGTGAAGGACGGCGAGAAAGTCTACATGGACAAATGCGCCGCCTGTCACGGCGAATTCGGCGAAAGCGCCGGGCGTTGGCCGCAGATCGCGCAAGGAAAAGGCACGCTCGCCTCGCACGATCCGGTGAAGACGGTCGGCTCGTATTATCCATACCTTTCCAGCGTGGTCGACTATATCCGCCGGGCGATGCCCTTTGGCGATGCGGAGTCGCTCACCAACGATGAGCTCTATGCGGTGGTCGCATACGTGCTCAATCTCAACGATATCGTGGATGAGAATTTCGTGCTGTCGAAGGAGACCTGGGCGCAGGTCAAAATGCCCAACAGCGGCGGTTTTTTCGATGACGATCGCGAAAAAAGCGAGAAGGCCTTCTGGAATCCAAATCCCTGCATGAAGGATTGCCGGGGCCCGGTGACCATTACCGGGCGCGCGCTATCAATCGACGTGACGCCTGACGAGAAGACGCAAAAACGCGGTGTGGAATAAGGATTTAGCGACGCGGCAACCGGTCGCATGCGAAAAAAACAAAATAAGCCGACGTTCTAATTCAGAAGCGAATGGCAACAGAGGAACGCCATGCGGGGGGCGACGGCTGGTCTGATCTCGATACGATCGACGTTGTCGACCAGCCGCGCGATTGCAGCATATCTGCTGACGATTGCCGGTGGTGTGACGGCGAGCTATGGCGCCGATGCCGAACTCGGCCGTTATCTTTCTTCAGAATGCATGACCTGTCACGGCACCGCGAAGGCCGACAGCACGATTCCAAACATCTTCGGGTTGGGTCAGGTGCACTTCGTGGAGGTCCTCAGGGCCTATCGGGCGAAAGCATTACCTAATCCGGTCATGCAGACAATTGCCGGCCGGCTGAATGACGAGGATATCGCCGCGCTCGCGCTCTATTTCGAGACTGCCAGGAAACCAAATTAGCCACGGGGGTGACTATGACTGAAATGACTCGTCGCAACTTCAATTTTCTTGCAGGCGCTTCGCTTGCGACTCTCTCCACGCCGCTGTTCGCGCCAGCGGTTCTTGGCCACGCCAAGCCGCGACTGGTCGTTGTCGGCGGTGGCCCGGGCGGGGCAACGGTTGCACGGTACGTGAACAAAGAGGCTGCCGGCGCGGTCGATGTGACGCTGATCGAACCGCTGAAAAATTTCACCACGTGTTTCTTCTCGAATCTTTATGTCGGAGGCTTCAGGGACAGGAAATCGCTGACGCACAATTACGACAAGGTGCGCAAAAGCGGCGTGAACGTCGTTCATGTCATGGCCGGCTCGATCGACCGCGACAAGAAAACAGTGATGCTCGCCGGCGGCGCTCGCGTTCCTTACGACCGGCTGGTGATCGCGCCGGGTATCGACCTCAAATGGGACTCGGTCCCCGGCTACTCCGAAGCAGCTGCGCAGATCATGCCGCACGCATGGAAACCGGGCGCGCAAACAGAATTGCTGGTCAAGAAGCTCAACGCGCTCAAGGACGGTGCGCTGATCGTGATGGTAGCCCCGCCCAATCCATTTCGTTGCCCACCTGGGCCTTATGAGCGGGCGTCGATGTTCGCGCACGTGCTCAAGAAAAAGGGCCACAAGAAATCGAAGATCATCATCGTCGATCCGAAGCCCGCGTTCTCCAAGCAGGCGGTCTTCATGGAAGGCTGGGAAAAGCACTATCCCGGAATGATCGAATGGCAGGACCCCAAGATTCACGGCGGCATCAAGGGCGTGGACCCGAAGACGGGTGAGGTGAAGACCGATTTTTCCACCTACAAAGCCGCGCTCGCTAATGTCATCCCGGCGCAGATGGCAGGCAAGATCGCGCGCGACGCCGGCCTCGCGGATCAATCGGGCTTTTGTCCGATTGATCCCGAATCGATGAAGTCGAAAGCCGATGCCAACATCTTCGTGGTCGGCGATGCCGCAATTCCCGGCGACATGCCGAAGTCGGCTTTCTCCGCCAACAGCCAGGCCAAGGTGGCTGCAATGGTCATCCGTGCCGAGCTCACCAAGTCACGCGCTTTCCCGGCACGCTATTCCAACACCTGTTGGAGCCTGATCGCGCCGGACGACGACATTAAGATCGGCGCGAGCTACGAGCCGGGCGAGGGCAAGATCAAGCAGACCACAGGCTTCATTAGCCAGAAAAGCGAAGCCGCCGATATCCGCAAGCAGAACTATAAGGAATCGGTCGATTGGTATAACGGCATCGTGGCCGATGTTTTCGGCTGATAAAATTTTGTAATCGGCGCCCAAGCCAAACGGCGGCCCACCGGCCGCCGTTTTGCGTTGCAGAGCGCTTTCGCTTATGACTGGCGCCTCAGATAGCTCCAGGTCCGAGCACTCATGGCCAAGCTCAATCTTTCCGTCGCCGTCGGCCCCTATGACCGCACACGGGCGCTGATCGACGGCTCCGTACAGATCGACGGCGTCAAGCCAGCCTGCATGACGCTTTCACCGGAAGAAATTTTCTTTCGAGCCTTCCGGCAGGCCGAATTCGATATCTGCGAGCTCTCGCTGTCGAGCTTCACGGTGAAAACCGCACAGGGCAACTGCCCCTATGTCGGCGTGCCGGCCTTCGTCTCACGTGCCTTCCGCCATACGTCGATCTATGTGCGGACCGACCGCATCAAGAAGCCGGCCGACCTGAAAGGCAAAAAAGTCGGCCTTCCTGAGTATCAGCTGACCGCAAATGTCTGGGCGCGCGCGATCCTTCAGGACGATCACGGCGTGAAGCCGTCCGATATTCAATGGGTGCGCGGCGGCATTGAGGATGCCGATCGCCCGGAAAAGATCAGCATCAAGCTGCCGCCCGACGTGAAGCTTGAGGATGCGCCGAAAGGTAAATCGATTTCCGCGCTGCTGAGGGATGGCGCAATCGATGGCTTTATCGCGCCGCGCCCGCCGTCGCTGCCGAAGGATACACCCAATGTCGGCTGGCTGTTTCCCGACCCAGTCGCCGCCGCCAAGGACTATTTCAGGCGCACCGGCATTTTCCCGATCATGCACCTGGTCGGCGTGCGGCGCACTTTGGCCGAAAAGCACCCCTGGTTGCCGGGGGCAGTGTTCAAGGCCTTTGAGCAGGCCAAGAAAGTGGCGGTCGACCAATTGAGTGACACGTCGGCGACGAAAGTGACGCTGCCGTTTATCGAGGAGCGGCTTTCGGAAGCGCGCGCGCTGATGGGCGAGGACTTCTGGTCTTATGGCGTCACCGCCAACCGCAAGACGCTGGAGTCGTTTCTTCACCACCACCATTCGCAAGGGCTGTCGCCGCGCCCGGTGACGGTGGAGGAGATGTTCCACCCCGGCACGCTTGAAACGTTCAAGCTCTAGGAATTTGCAATGGCTACAATTCGCATCATGAGCGGCGGCGCGCCGAAGGAAATCTTCCTGCAGCTGACGCCGCAGTTCGAACGCCAGTCCGGCCACAAGGTCGATTACGTCTTTGCGGTGATGTCGGCGCTGCGCGACAAATTGGCGGCCGGTGAAAAGGCCGATGTCCTCGTCATGCCGACCAACATTCTCGACGGCTACCAGAAGGATAATGCCGTGCGCGCGCAGGGCCGCGCGGTCCTCGGCCTCGTGAGCGTCAATGCCGTTGTGCGCACGGGCGCCCCCAAGCCGGACCTCTCGACCCCCGAGAAGGTCAAGCAGGCGATGCTCAACAGCCGCGCCATCACGCATGCGACGCCCGGCGCGACGCCGAGCGGCACGCACATGGGAAAACTGGTCGAGCAACTCGGGATCGCCGGCGCGATGAAAGGCAAGATCATCCACCGCCCGGCGCTGGAAGGCGGTGTGCAGCTTGTCGCAAACGGGGAGGCCGAGATCGGCTTCTATCCGAAGAGCGAGGTGGTCAATACGGACGGTTTGAGTGTCGTCGGCCCATTACCGGCCGAGATCCAGCTCACGACCATCTATGGCGCTGCCGTCACCGCGGCGAGCGCGGCGCCCGACGCCGCCACGGCCTTCATTTCCTTCATGACAGACCCCGCGCACCGCGCCGCCTGGACGCACGCAGGCTTTGACCCGCCGAGCTAAGCCTTCGGCGCCTTCAATTTCACGTGGATGTTCTTTTCCTGCGTGAAAGCGAGCATCTCCTCAAAGCATTCCTCGCGCCCGAGGCCCGATTGCTTGAAGCCGCCGAAAGGCGCGCCGAGGAAGTGCTTGCTGACCTCATTGATCCAGACATAGCCCGCCTGGACCGCAAGCGCGGTCCTGTGCGCTGTCGAGAGGTCGTTGGTCCAGATCGATGCGGTGAGGCCGTATTCGACCGCATTCACGGTCGCGAGCATCTTGTTCTCATCGCTCCATTTGAAGACGCCGAGCACGGGTCCGAAGATTTCCTCGCGCGCGATCCTGTTCTTGTCGGTGACGGCGAACACGGTCGGCTCGATATAGAATCCGCCCTTGAGGGCCGGATCGGCCGGCGGCCCGCCGCCGCTGATGAGTTGCGCGCCTTCGCTCTTGGCCGAGTCGATGAAACTCATCACCCGGTCGAACTGCTGCTTGGACACGATCGCGCCCATGGTGGTGGCGGGGTCGGTCGGAATGCCGGGCTTGTAATATTTGATCTTCTCCTTCACCCGCGCGACCACGGCGTCATAGATCGCCTCATGGATGAAGGCGCGGCTGGTGGAGCCGCAGGACTGGCCGCACCAGGTGAAATTCATGCCGCCGATCACGGCGCCGGCGACCTCGTCGGGGTCGGCATCGCCATAGGCGATCAGCGCGTTCTTGCCGCCGAGCTCCAGCATTGTCCGCTTGACCGTGTCGGAGGCCGCTTTCATGACGGCGCGGCCGGTCGGTACGCTGCCGATCAGCGCGATCATGGCGACGTCCGGGTGGCTGGCCAGCCTTTGCCCGGCCTCGCGCCCGCCCGGCACCACGTTGAAGACGCCCGGCGGCAGCAGGCCGCCGATCAGTTCGGCCAGACGCAGCGATGACAGGGGCGCCTGCTCGGGTGGCTTCACCACCACCGTGTTGCCGGCGGCGAGCGGAGCCGCCGACTTGCCGGCGCAGAACATGAACGGATGATTGAACGGGATGATGCGGCCGACCACGCCCAGGGGTTCGCGGACGGAGAAGTTGACCACGTCCGGACCCATCGGAATGGAAGCGCCTTTCATTTCCGTAACAAAGCCGGCGAAAAATTCCATCTGGGCAGCGGCAATCATCGCGTCGCTGACCATTTCCTTGACCGGGTTGCCGCAGTCGGCGGCATCGATCATCGCGAGCTCGTTGGCGTTCTGGCGCAGGATTTCGGCAATCCGTCGCAGGATTTTTGCCCGTTCGAGCGGCAGCACGCGCCGCCACTCGGCGAACGCGGTCTTTGCGGCGGCCACTGCCGCGTCAATGTCCTCGGCGCCGGAGTCGGCGACCTTGCCCAGCGACTGTCCGGTACCGGGGCTGATCGTGTCGGCGAAACGGCCTGCCTTCGGCTCGTGCCAGGCGCCGCCATAATAGGCGCCGCGATTTTTCGGCAATACGACCGCTTGCGCGGAAGCGGCTTGCGGGGAAACGGCGGTGGTCATGACGGCACCTGTTACTTACGTGGCGAAATCTGGATCAGCTCCGCGATCTGTTCCTTTGTGAGGGGAGCGGGAATGAACTTCAAGTTCACCGCCTCCGGAATCAATGAATCGAGGCCGTGGATCTGATCGGGGTTGACCAGGCTCTTTGGAAAGAACTCGTCGCGCACGCGCTTGGCCAAAGGTTCGGAGACCCTGGCGAACTCGGCATAGTCTTTCATCACCTGCGGGTTTGACGAGTACAGGTAGTC
>DATBTA010000133.1:0-4692 GCA_036559505.1 Pseudolabrys sp.
CCCGCGATCGGGCGGCGCTTGCTGCTGCAGCTGCGCGGTGACGGTCGGCGGCGGTGTCTGATCGTCGTTGGGATCGAGGGGCGCGAGCGACATCGGCTCGGCTGACGCAAAATTGGATAGCAAGACCGCGGCAAACCCGACAAAGCCCCAACGCGACATCGATCCACCCTGCACTTCACTGTGTCAGGACAGTAAAACGGCAAACGCCCACCGATTGGTAAATTGCCGTCAACCACGATTCCCTATGGTAAACGAGCGGTTTCCGTCTCGCCTGCGACGCCGCGATCGCGCAACGCGGTATTAATGCGAGTTCTCTATGAACCGCGGCATCACTGGCTGGGAACCACGGCGTGCAGCGCAAAGTCTTTCGTGTTGAGCAGATGATCGGAGCGCGGCGTGCGCGCGACGTCGTGCAGCCGCCTCACAGCGACCAAGTGGCAGTCACCGAAACGAAGCCTGCGCCCGCAGCCAGGATGGCGGCGCGACAAGAGCTTACGGCGCTCCAGGAGCTTGTTGCCCGCAATACCCGCACACTCATGGCCCTGATCAATGACGGCAAGGACCGCCGGATGGCCCGCGCGGCCGGCGAGCTCGCGGTTGCGGTCGAAAGCATGGAGACCGCGACACAGAAGGTTCTGGCATCGGTCGAAGCGGTCGATGATTGCGCGCGCGTCCTCGTATCCGCGCTGGCCGATGACTACCACCACGGTCTCGCACAGGACATTCAGGATCATGTCGTGCGGGTTTACGAAGCGTGCAATTTCCAGGATCTCGCCGGCCAGCGCATCGGGAAAGTCATCGCGACTCTCGTGATGGTGGAGGAGCAGCTCGCTGTCATGATCGAGAATTGCAACAATGTCACCAGCGCGGCACGGCCGGACAAGGCGGCGGGGTCGCAGCCAAGCGGCGATCTCCTGAATGGCCCGAGGCTCGACGGGGACGGCGGCCACGCCAGTCAGCAGGACATCGACTTGATGTTCGCCTAAGCCGGCCGACGGATCAGGATAAAGCAGGTCAACGCGACCGTCGCGAAACCCGCCGCAAGAGCAAGCGCTCCCAGATCCGACGTGCGCTCGATCATGAACGCCATGATGAAAGGCGCCGCCGACTGCACCAGCAGAAACGGGCCGGCCAGCCGTCCCATCAACCGCCCATAACCGGACGCGCCGAACAGCGCCAACGGCACGGCACCGCGCGTGATCGTGATCAGGCCATTGGCGCCGCCAAACATCAATGCGAACGCCGCCGCCGTGGCCGTCGAGACGCCCAGCAGCACCAGCATCAGGAACGCGCACAGAAAAGTGGTGAGCGCAAAGCGCGCGATCCACAGCGGATGCAAATTGCGGCCAAAGGCGAACTCGATCAGGCGAGCACCCACTTGGGCGGGGCCGAACAACGCGCCGATCCACACCACCGTGGCCGCGCCGATACCCTCGCGCTCAAAAATGGCCAGTAAATGCGCCGATAATCCGGAGGGGACGAAGGCGTAAGACGCAAAGGCCGACGCCACAAGAATAAACGGCAGCCCGTAGGCCGGCAGCACCTTAACGGGCGCGCTTTCCGAATCTGACGCAGCAATGTCGGATTCGTAGCGTGTCCGCGGCAGCGCCAGAGCGTGCAGCGGCGCCGCGATGAAGGCGAGCAGCGCCGCATAGATCAGGTAGGTGCCGCGCCAGTCCACGCGCTCGAGCAAGAAATGCGTCATCGGCCAGCTGACCGTCGAGGCAAACCCGCCGGCAAGAGTCAGCGCGGTGATCGGCCGGCGCGCGCCGACGCCGAATATGCGGCCAAGCGATGAGAACGCCGCGTCGTACAGGTTTGCTGCCATGGCGACGCCGAGCACCATCCAGACCGCGTAATAGGCGATCGGGTGCGCGGCGGAGGCGATGAGGAACAAGCCAAGCGCCCCGGTGAGCGAACCGAGTGCCATGACGACATGGCCGCCGAAGCGGTCGATCGATCTGCCGACATATGGGGCGACCAGGCCGGCGACGAGCAGGCCGATTGAAAATCCGCCCATGGCGAAAGAGATCGACCAACCTCGCTCGGCCGCGATCAGCGGCACGATCAGCACCGGCGTGTAGAAGATTGTCCCCCACGTCAGAATTTGCGTGATGCCGAGCACCGGCACGGCACGCCAGGGTCCGTCGATGAATTCACGCGGGGAGATCATGCGACAGCCGTAAGAAGGACAGCCTCGTTTAACGAAGGTTTTCGCAACTTTTTGAGGTCGGAAGCGCTTGTCGTTTGAACCTCAGGGAATAAGTAACTGCGATGCTATGAGCGACTCTTTTGCCCACTCACTGACTTAACCATAAGTATCCGCGTTCGCGGCCAAACTAAATCCACAATCGAAATTGTTGCAAATAACGACACGCTCCCGCTTAGGCAACTTTTTCAGCGGCGGGCCTAATCGGCAAGAAATTTCATCGCCACACCATTGATGCAATAGCGCAGATTAGTCGGTGGCGGTCCGTCGGGGAAAACGTGCCCAAGATGACTGCCACATTGGCGACAATGCACCTCGACTTGCAAATCGCCGTAGACGGGATCATTTTTGGTTCCAACAGCGCCATCAATCGGTTTGGTGAAGCTGGGCCATCCGGTATTGCTTTCGTATTTCATCATGGATGCGAATAGTGGCTGATCACAGCCGGCGCAAATGAAAATGCCTGGGCGCGCCTCATGATTGAGCGCACAACTTCCCGCCGGCTCCGTGCCAAAGCGACGCATGACCATGTATTGGTCAGGGTTTAGGAGCTTACGCCACTCGGCATCGCTGCGAGTGATAGGGGATCGCGGTTTCATAAAGGTCCCAGCGCGGTGTCCACTTGACCGCCATCGACTCGCTCACGGCCGACGAGACTGCACATGGTAACAGACGGCTGGGGAATGGATTATGATTACTATCTTGGTGGCGGCGGCGGTGGCGCCGCTTTGGGCTTGGCCGCCGCCTTGGGCTTGGCCGCCGGCTTCCTGCCGCCCTCAGCACCACAACGAACATAGACCATCGTGCCGTAGCGGCCCTGCACTTCGGAATCCATCCAGCGTAGAATTAGAATGCGGCCGTCGAACAAGACCACTTCGCGATCCTGTGCGCTGCCTGGCGGATCTTCCGCAGGCCCGATGTAAGTCTTACCGCCCTGCGCGCCCTTCAGGCGCAGCTCGGTCGGTGTCGCCTGGTCGGCGAGGTGCATCATGACGCCGCCCGTCGGGCCGAGCGTAATGACGTAGGGTTGATTGCAGCCCCGGGCGGCAGCCGCCTCAGTGCGCGCGCGGTCTTCGTCCTTGTGATAAGCGGCAAGTCCCCATCGACCGACAATGTCTTGCGGCGGGAAGGCCGGCGGCAGCGTCGGACCCACGGCTGGAGCAGCCGGCGTTTCGGGCGATGGGCCGGTGGCACAGCCGGATAGCCCGAGGGCTAACAAAACAAGTGCTGCGGCGCTCGAGAACGTCAGACGGGCGGGCTGGTGCATTCCGGCTCCCTGGAAACAGATCTCAACTTTGGAGGTCCTTAACGGCCAGCGCAAGCATGCATTCGCAGATCATGATTTGCACCCGCTCCGGGTCTCGCAGCTTGACACTCCGGCGCGAAGGCAATATTTCCCAGGCAGCGTTTGGCACTCCCTGAGGGTGAGTGCTAAACTACTGACAAACCGATACTTTCTGTTCATGAGACGCGCATTAGCGCCACGAGGTAGCCCATGGCCAAAACCAAGTTTCGTCCCCTACATGACCGCGTCGTCGTACGCCGGATCGCCGCCGAAGAGAAAACCAAAGGCGGGATCATCATCCCGGATACCGCCCAGGAGAAGCCGCAGGAAGGCGAAGTCATTGCGGTCGGCCCCGGCGGCCGCGACGAGAACGGCAAGCTCATTCCGATCGACCTGAAAGCGGGCAACCGCGTGCTGTTCGGCAAGTGGTCGGGCACAGAGGTCAAGCTCGACGGCGAGGAACTCCTGATCATGAAGGAGTCCGACATCATGGGCGTGATCGCCTGACACCGTACACCGTACCCTTTTGCTCAAGGAGTGATTTGAAATGGCTGCCAAGGACGTCAAATTTTCCGGCGATGCCCGCGAACGGATGCTGCGCGGCGTCGATATTCTCGCCAACGCCGTCAAGGTCACGCTCGGTCCGAAAGGCCGCAATGTCGTGCTCGACAAATCGTTCGGCGCCCCGCGCATCACCAAGGATGGCGTGACCGTCGCCAAGGAAATCGAGCTCGAAGACAAATTCGAGAACATGGGCGCGCAGATGGTGCGCGAAGTCGCCCAGAAGACCAACGATCTCGCCGGTGACGGCACTACAACCGCAACCGTCCTGGCTCAGGCGATCGTCAGGGAAGGCGCCAAGTCGGTCGCAGCCGGCATGAACCCGATGGATCTCAAGCGCGGCATCGATATTGCGGTGACCGCCGTGGTCAAGGACATCGAGAAGCGCGCAAAGAAAGTCGGCTCTTCCGCGGAAGTGGCTCAGGTCGGCACGATCTCATCGAATGGCGATGCGACGATCGGCAAGATGATCGCGCAGGCGATGCAGAAGGTCGGCAACGAAGGCGTCATCACGGTCGAGGAAGCCAAGTCGCTCGAAACCGAGGTCGAGATCGTCGAAGGGATGCAGTTCGACCGCGGCTACATCTCGCCCTACTTCATCACCAATGCCGAAAAGATGCTCGCCGAGCTCGAGGAT
>DATBTA010000134.1:0-5736 GCA_036559505.1 Pseudolabrys sp.
CGCGACGTCACCGACACGGCGCTGTTCCTGACGCGCTGGGTGACGCATTTCTGCGCGCCGACTTTCATCTTTCTGGCCGGCATTTCCGCATTTCTGTACGGCGCGCAAGGTCGTAACAACCACGCGCACGGCACCGCCGACGTCAGCCGTTTCCTCGTCACGCGCGGCCTCTGGCTGGTCCTGATCGAGTTCACGGTCGTGCGGCTCGGCTGGAGCTTCGACATCCATTTCAGTTACTTTGTCGCCCAGGTGATTTTCGCGATCGGCGTGTCGATGGTCGCGCTGTCGGCGATTGTTCATCTGCCCCGCGGAGCGATCGCCTTGATCGGGTTGGCGATGATCGCGGGCCATAATGCTTTCGACGGCATCAAGGCCGAGCAGCTCGGCGCCGCCGCGCCGCTCTGGCATTTGCTGCATCAGCCGGGGCTTTTCGACATTGCGCCCGGGGTCAAGTTCTTCGTGCTTTATCCGCTGATTCCATGGATCGGCGTGATGGCTGCGGGCTACGCGCTGGGGCCGGTGTTCACGCAGGCGCGCGCGGCGCGCGTGCAGCAACTTTTCATGCTCGGTGCTGCCGTGACCCTCGGTTTTTTCGTCCTGCGCGCCACCAACCTTTACGGCGACCCGGCGCCGTGGGCTATCCAGGACAATGTGCTTGCCACCGTGCTGTCGTTCATCAATTGCGAGAAATACCCGCCATCCTTGCTGTATCTCGGCATGACGCTCGGGCCCGCGCTGATGCTGGTCGCCGCATTTGAATGGTTTCGTGGCCCGGCCGCGGACTGGATCGCGACCTTCGGGCGCGTGCCGTTCTTTTATTACGTTGTGCACATCTTCCTGCTCCACGCGCTCGCCATTGTGTTCGCGTGGGTGACGATCGGCGAGATCGGATTTCTGTTTGGCCCATTGGCGGGGCGCAAGCCCACTACTTACGGGATGGGCCTTGCCGGCATCTACGCGGTCTGGCTCGCGGTTGTCGTCGCCCTCTATCCGCTCTGCCGGTGGTTCGCTGGAATCAAACGCCGCCGGACCGAGTGGTGGTGGAGTTACCTCTGACAGCGATCCAGAGCGCGATTCGATTCAGATCGATTGATCGTTGCGATCATTCAAATGAATAAAAAATTGTCCACGACGGCCGCGCCGTACGCGTCTGTCGCATGGCAAGGTTGTTGTGCGGGAATGACGACGCGGCGCGACGCTGATCATTTCGTCTAAAGGCGCCCGGCGAGTGGTTGATTACCAATCATTTCTTTTGTGCGCCGAATACTCCATGACATTTGCGTGAATGAAGCGCCGAATTTTGTGATGCGCGACGCCTTGAGTATGACGCGCGTTTGCGTCACAAGCCGCGCCCGCAGGAGATTCATCTTGCCCCAAACAAACGGAGCCAAACCGTGAAAATCGTAACGATCGCTTTTGCATCCGCCATCGCGCTGTCGGCCATCGCGCCGGCGTTTGCGTACGAGAACGATCTTGAAGGCGCCGCGCCCGCGTCGAGCATGCGCCCAATGGACCATCAGCGTACGGACATGCGCGTTAATTCGCATCGCGCGTTCGATGCGAGGGCCTATGTGCCGGCCCCTGCACCCGTGGCCACACCCTACGATTTCGGAATTGGCAGTCAGAGCTAATCAATCCCCTCCCGAGCAAGCCTGATTGCCATGAGGCCGCCTGTAATGGCGGCCTCTTTAATTCTTTAGAATTGTCCTCCGAATGGAGGATGCGAAATGCCCCGACAAATGTGATGTCCGTCACACTCGCTACGGATTCGCGATGCTAGGTCGAGGCGTGCTGCGGGGTGCACGCCATGCGAGGAATGCCTTGGATTTTCGTTTTGCCGGATTTGAAATCGACATCCCGCGGCGGGAGTTGCGGCGAGCAAGTGAGCTCGTGTCCATCGAGCCGCAGGTTTTCGACGTGCTCGTTCACCTCGTTCGCCATCACGACCGGATTGTCACCAAGGACGAGCTGATCGAAACGGTGTGGAACGGGCGCGCCATTTCGGAGGCGGCCTTGAGCTCCCGCATCAGCGCGGCCCGGCGGGCCGTAGGCGATACCGGGGCTGAACAAAAACTCATCAGAACGCTGAATAAGCGCGGTTTCCGGTTTGTCATGGCCGTTCAGGCGGGCGGCAAAGCAACCGTGCCCGTGGTCCGACGGGCCTCTTGCGGGAAGGCCGAGACGTCCGCCTTCACATGGTCCGACAGGGCCTCGATTGCGGTGCTGCCGTTCCAGAATATCAGCGGCGATCCCGAGCAGGAGTACCTTGCCGACGGGATGACCGAGGACATCACGACCGGCCTGTCGCGCCAGCAATGGTTCTCGGTCGTCGATCGTAACTCGACCTTTGCCCGCAAAGGCGAGCCGGTCGATATCCGGAAGCTCGCTTGCGAGTTAGGGGCGCGCTACGTCCTCGAAGGCAGCGTGCGGAAGGCGGGTGGCTACATACGAGTCACCGCCCAGCTGATCGATGCTACCAAGCGCATTCACGTCTGGGCCGACCGGCACGATAGCGCCGTTGCCGATATCTTCAGGCGGCATGATGACATCACCAATCGCATCGTCGATTCGGTCAGATCGCAGCTCGTCATGGCTGAAGCGATGCGTCTGCGGGGCAGGCGATCGGTTGATGTCGACGCACACGACCTGGTGACGCAGGCGCTTCCGCATATGTGGCGCATGAGCGTCAGCGAGCAGCAACTCGCACAGAAATTGTTGCAGCAAGCCGCCACGCGCGAAGCGTCGCAAGGACGTGCGCATGTCCATGCGTTGCTGGGTTGGACCTACATGAACATGTTCAATCTGGATTCGCATGTGCCGATCAGCGAGCTGACCGAGAAAGCCCTCGAAGCAGGCGCAAGGGCGCTGGCGCTGGATGAGCAGGACTATTGGGGGCACCTCGTGCTTGGGCTTGGTCACGCGCGCCAGCGCCGCCCCGACGATGCGGTGAGGCACCTTTCGCAATCCGTAGAGATCAATCCGAATTTTGCGCTCGGGCACGCAGGACTTGGTTACGCACTCGCATGTGGCGGTCAGCCTCAGCGCGGTTTGGATGCGCTGGCGCGGGCGTGGCAGCTCGGTCCGCTGGATCCATTCCTTGCGGTATATGCGCCTGTCACGCAGTACATGGCGCTCTTTGCGCTCGAAAGATACGACGAGGCGATTGCGGTGTGCCGGTCGGTGGCAGCGCGGCACCCGAATCATGCCGGCGCACGGCGGCTGATGACCGTCTCACTCGGATTGCTGGGCCGCATCGACGAGGCCAAGGAATCTCTCGCCCATACGCTTGCGCTGCGGCCCGATTTCACGACCGACCACGTGGCGTACAACACCGTGTTTGCCGATGCGTCGGACCGTTCACGCTTCCTGCGCGGGCTGCAAAAGGCGGGATTGCGGAATTAGTGAAAGGACGGCGTGCTTCGCACGGGATGGCCGGGACATAGGCGTGCGAAGCACGCCGTTCTTCGAACGGCTATGCCCGGCCATGACGATTAGATTTGGCTTGATCCCGGGCGCCGTCGTGACCGAACCAAAAGGTCCCCAGCCCGTTCTTTAAAGAAGCAAATGCGGGAGATTGAATCATGAGACCGAGAACGCTTCTTTCAGCAGCGGCAGTGCTCCTCGCCGCAACCACGATGGGCTTTGCGCAGAGCCTTCCGAACTACGGGCCGAATGCGCCTTCAACCGGTGACAGCTTTGGAAAGCCGCCGAGCGGAACGCGGCCGCCGGGGGTGACGCGATCGCAGCGCAGCAGCTATCCGAAACGCGTGTATCGCCACTATCACCGGAACCACTACGTCCGGTACGAATAGGGGCTGCTTGAAGGGGAGGGCCCGGGCGGCCGCCTGGCGCCTGCCAGGGGAGGGGTTGACAAACGGAGACTGACGAATTATCAATTTCATCAGTCGTCATCAGACCCCCTGGCCAGTGCCATGAACGCCCTGCCAAAGACCAAGCCAGACGATACCCGGGACCGCATCATGGATGTGGCCGACCGGCTGTTCCGGCAGCTGGGTTTTGCCAAGACAACGGTCGCCGACATTGCGGCGGAACTCGATATGTCCCCGGCCAATGTCTACCGGTTCTTCGCCTCCAAGAATGCAATCGTTGAAGCAATCTGCCGGCGCTGCCTGGCCGAGCTCGACGAGCGCGCATGGGAAATCGCCCGGTCGCGCGGTTCGGCGGTGGCGCGCCTCGAGCGCCTGATCCTCGAGATCCTCGCCTATCACAAGGCCAATTTGCTCACGGACAAGCGCGTGAATGACATCGTGCTGGTCGCGATCGAGGACAGCTGGGATGCCATCGAGGCGCATAAGGAGATCATCCGCAACGTCGTCGAGCTCATCATTCGCGACGGCATCGCCGCCGGCGAGTTCGAAAAGGTCGATCCTGCCGAGACGTCGCAGCTTCTGATGCGGTCGCTGGTGGCCTTCGTGCACCCCGTCCTGATCAGCCAGTGCCTGACCGACGAGGGGGACGTCGAGGCCCAGGCAAAAGCCAGCATCCGCTTCTCCCTCCGCGCCATTACCCCCCGGGCCTGACCGCCATGCCGCCATCCCTCCCCATAAATTCGCTTGCCTCAATTGTGACGAAAATTGGATTTCATCACTCGTCACAATTCAGTGAAAGGAGTCCCGTCATGCCGAAGCATTCAAACCTTGTGAGGCCGCTCGCTGCGCTCGCGGCGGCATTGCTTTTGGCGGCGTGCTCGGCCGAGACCGCGCCGGCCCCGCGGGCGGAGCGCCCGGTGCAGGTGCAGAGCGTTGCCTATCAGGCTGAAGATGCAGCCCGCGATTTTGTCGGTGTCGTGCGGGCGCGCTACGAAACCGATCTCGGCTTCCGGGTCGGCGGCAAGATGGTCGCGCGCCCGGTCAATTTGGGCGATCGCGTGCATGCCGGCGATGTCGTCGCGCGCCTCGACCCCGAAGACCTGCGGCTGCAGGTCGAAAGCGCGGAAGCGGAGCTTGCGGCAGCAACCACCAACCTCAATCAGACCTCCGCGGATTTCGAGCGCTATGAGACGCTCAAGGCGCGCGGTTACGCATCAATTGCCGACTTCGATCGCAAGACCGCCGCGAAGGGCGAGGCGGAAAGCCGGCTGGCGCGTGCCAAGCGCTCGCTCGATCTGGCGCGCAACCAGCTCGACTATGCCGAGCTCAAGGCGGGAGCGGACGGCGTCATCACGGCGACGCTCGCCGAGCCGGGGCAGGTGGTCAGTCTCGGTCAGCCTGTTGTGAAGCTTGCCCATCGCGGCGAAAAGGAAGCTGTCGTCGCGCTGCCGGAAAATTGGCTCACCAAGGCACGCGAGGCGGCCGCAAGCGTCACGCTCTGGTCCGATAATGGCCATCGCTACTCCGCGCGGCTGCGCGAGCTCTCCCCGCAAGCCGACCAGGCGACACGAACCTATGCGGCCCGGTTCACCATCCTCGATCCCGACGACAAAGTTGCGCTCGGGATGACGGCAACGGTCTCGCTCAGGCCGGCCGGCGACACGATGGTCGCGAAGCTGCCGCTGTCCGCTGTGCTCAGCCGCGGATCGGGCGCCTCGGTCTATGTCGTCAACCAGGCCGGCGAGCTGACATTGCGGCCGGTCACCGTCGCCTCGTTCAACGAAGACGACGCACTCATCACCGGCGGAATTTCCGCCGGTGAGAAGGTGGTGACGCTCGGCGTGCAGAAGCTCGAGCCCGGGCTGAAAGTGCGCAGCATCGAGGCAAAATAATTTTGCATGCTTCG
>DATBTA010000135.1:0-11674 GCA_036559505.1 Pseudolabrys sp.
TAGGCTTCCCCCAGAGGGAGGATGACATTTGACCTACATCGTCAATGAAAGCTGCATCAAGTGCAAGCTAATGGATTGCGTCGAGGTGTGCCCCGTTGATTGTTTCTACGAGGGCGAAAATATGCTCGTCATTCATCCCGAGGAATGCATCGATTGCGGGGTGTGTGAGCCGGAATGTCCGGTGGAGGCGATCAAGCCCGACACCGAGGCAGGGGCCGAGAAGTGGCTCAAGCTCAACGCTGACTATGCAAAAACTTGGCCCAATATAACGATCAAGCGCGACCCTCCCGCAGATTCAAAAGAATGGGAAGGCAAGCCGGATAAACTTAAATATTTCTCGCCAAATCCGGGCGCAGGCGACTAGCGCGCCAGTGCGCGGACCAATGTCCGCTGTTACTCCAATAGCGGACAAATGTGGGCGCGGCTAGAATGTCCGCTTTGTGCCAATAGCGGACATCGGTATTCTTACTCGATCACCTCATCGGCCCGCGCGAGTAGCGCCGGCGGCACCGTGAGGCCGAGGCTCTTGGCGGTCTTGAGGTTGATCACCAGCTCGTACTTGGTTGGCGCCTGCACAGGAAGGTCTGCGGGCTTTTCGCCTTTGAGGATCCGATCGACATATCTTGCTGCGCCGCGCCATTGATCGATCTGATCCGGCCCGTAGGCGATCAGGCCGCCATCGGCTGAAAAGTATCGATAGGGATAAATCGCCGGCAGGCGATGTCTGACAGCAAGCGAATTTATCAATCCACGATTTGCAATTGTGCGGGGGTGCGGGAGAACGATAAGGCCTGAATCCGGCTCCTCTGCAAATTTTGTAATCGGTCCCTCAAGTTCGTGCTGGATGTCGACGACCGCGACCGAGACGTTGAGTGACGGCGCGAACTTTTCGGCTGCGCGCAAAAAAAACGATGTATGCGGAGCCGCGCTGAACAGTATCCCAACCCGTTTCACGTTGGGCGCAATCTCTTTGAGCACGCCGAGCCACTTGCCGCCCATCTCCGGCTCGAAGTTTTGAAATCCCGTGATGTTGCCGCCCGGACGGGCAAGGCTTACGACAAAACCACTATCGACGGGCTCAGATACCTGCGTGAACACGATCGGGATATCGCTTTTCAGGCCTTTAAGTTGCGAAAGCGCGGGATCGCCCACTGCGATGATCGTATCCGGCGCTGACTGGATTAGCTCGATAGCCAAGGTCCGCAATCGTTCGCCATTTCCCGCACCCCACCGATAGTCGATCCGAATGCGGTTTTCGCCCCAACCCAGGTCATTTAATGATTTGGTGAAAGCTGCGATGCGTGCCTGGCCTGCTTTGTCGGCCTCGCTGTACGCCGCGAACAGAACTCCGACACGCCGCATGCTCGCGCCTTGCTGAGCGTGTGCGGCGAACGGCCACGCCGCCGCCCCGCCGACCAAAGTAATGAATTCGCGTCGTCTCATTGCCGCCCCTGAGAGTTCGGAGGGCATCGTACCGGCTTAAGCTAATACACTGGAAGGGGGCCATGTCCGCTTTGGGTCAGAAGCAGACATTTGCAGTGCAAATAGGGCATGTCCGCTTTGCTCCCAATAGCGCCAGCGAAAGCGGACATTCGAAACGGAAATCCTAACCCGCGATCGGAACCAACTCGAGCGGCGGCCGCAGCAGGCGCTGAACGGCATTCGACGCGACCACGGTAGGCCCTTCGGCATAGGCCTCGTGGTTCTTCTCGATGTCGTCGAGATCGTAGAGGTAGTTCACCATCAGCCCGTGCGCCTGCGCCATGGCCCGGTCAGATGTATCAGCCAGCCAGTTGATGCGCTCAAGCCGCGCGCCGTTGCCCAGATGGAAACGTGCGACCGCATCGATCGGGGAACCGCGCCTGTTGCGCGCGCGCAGGAAATACCAGGCCGCCGCGCGCATCAGCGGATCCTGCAACTGCGCCGCCATTTCCGCGTTGTGCCACCAGCCAGGCTGATCCAGCGCGGCAAGCGCGGCTTTGTCAGCCTCGGTCAGCGCGGCGGATTTTTCTTCAGCGCGCTCGTGCTTGAGCCAATCCGAAAAACTCGTCACCGGCGACAGCGTCACGAAAGTCTGCAACCCGGGAATTTCGCGGCTGACTTCCTCGACCACCTGCTTGATCAGAAAACTACCGAATGAGACACCCGCGAGCCCGCGCTGGCAGTTCGAGATGGAATAGAACGTTGCGGTGCGCGTCTTGTCGATTGCCGTAATCTCACGGTCCTTCGCGAGAATCGGCGAAATGGCGGCGGGAATATCGCGGGTGAGCGCAACTTCGACAAAGATGAGCGGCTCGTCGACCATTGCCGGGTGGAAAAAGGCGAAACAGCGCCGGTCCGGCGGATCGATGCGGCGGCGCAGATCTTCCCAATCATGGATCTCGTGCACCGCCTCATAACGAATGATCTTCTCGAGCACGATCGCCGGTGTTGACCAATCAATGCGACGCAGCACCAAGAAGCCGCGATTGAACCAGGACGAGAACAGGTGGACGAAATCGTCGTCGACGGCCCGCAGGTCGTCGCGATGATCGAGGGAATCCATCAACTGCTCGCGCATGCGAACCAGCGCGGCGGTGCCTCCGGGCGCGAGATTGAGCCTGCGGAAGAGTTCCTGCCGGCGCGGCTCGGAGGCGACATGCACCTCGGTGGCCGTTGCGTCCGACGGCGACGCACGCCATGCATCGATGGTCTGATCCATCCGCGCCTTGTCGATGCCGAAGCGCTGCGCCAGCGCCTCGAAGAAGGCGATCCGCGGGCCGATGGTGAGCGTGCCGTAATGCGTGAGGATTTCGCGGGCGAGCGCGACGCCTGAGGCCTCGCCGCGGCCGGATAACAGGTCCTCGCACAGCTCGACGAGGCTCTCCGAGCGGGCCGACGCGTCGCCGCGCCGGTCGCGTGCAAGCAGCGCGCGGCCGCGCTCGGATATCGTCTGCAGAAGTTCCCCGAAAAACGAGGTGTTCATTTAGGCCCTATGGCTTTGCCCATCAGATGATCGGGCAACCATGTGGCGATTTCAGGAAAGAAGCACAAGATGATAATCGCCAGCATCATGCAAATGACATAGGGCATTGTACCCCACATGACCTTGGCGAGCGGCACATCCGGCGCGATGGCATTAACGATGTAGATATTCAACCCGACCGGCGGGTGGATAAGGCCGATCTCCATGTTGATGGTCAGGATCACACCGAACCAGACCGGATCGAACCCCGCCGCCGTGATGATTGGCAGCAAAATCGGGCTGGTCATCAGGATGATGGCCGCGGGCGGAATGAAGAAGCCGCAGACCAGCAGGAAAATGTTGATCAGGAGCATTAGCACCCATTTGTTGGCGTGCAGGTCGGCGATCGCCTGCGCCAGCGTCTGGGTGAGATAAAGCGACGTAAGCATGTAGCCGAACAGCACGGCGGTTGCAATGATGGTCAGGATCATCACGGACTCGCGCATCGTGTCGCGCAGGATCAGCCAGATCTGCTCCGGTTTCCAAAGCCGATAGATCAGGATGGCCAGGAACATGCAGAGCGCCGCGCCGACGCCTGCCGCTTCCGACGGCGTCGCCACACCGCCATAGAGCGAGTACATGACACCGAAAATAATGAACAGGAACGGCGCGATCTTCGGAATCGAGTGGAATTTTTCCTTCCACGAATACCGGAAGCTGAGTTCGTGCGAACGAAAGCCTCGCTTCCAGAGAAGAAAGACCGTCCAGAGCATGAACAATCCGGTCAGCATCAACCCCGGCAGAACGCCGGCGATAAATAGCCGGCCGATCGATGTCTCCGTCGCGATGCCGTACAGAATGAACGTGACCGACGGCGGAATGAGAATGCCGAGCGTGCCGCCCGCGCAGATCGAGCCGGTGGCAACGTCGTCCGGATAGCCGCGCCGCCGCATCTCCGGAATGCCCATCTTGCCGATCGCCGCGCAGCAGGCCGGCGACGAGCCGGTGAGCGCCGCGAAGATCGCGCAGGCACCGATATTCGAGATCACGAGACCGCCCGGCAGGCGGTAGAGCCAGCGGTCCAGCGCCTCGTAGAGATCCTTCCCCGCAGGTGACGATCCGATCGCCGCGCCCATCATCACGAACATCGGGATGGCGACGAGCGTGAATTCGTCGAGCCCCGACCAGAAGGTTTCGGCAACGACGTGGAGCGCATCAAACCCCTGGAAGATTACCAGAAAGGCGATGGCGATGGCGCCGAGACCGAACGCCACCGGAATGCCGGAAACCAGCATCAGCAACGTAACGACGAAGACGATCGCCCCTTGAGTTGTCGGGCTCATGGCGCGTCACCGAGCGCCTCACGCGCCTGCGCCCGCGCCACGTCCTCGGCATCCTGCTTGTCCTGAATACCGAACGGTGGTGCCCGTCCCGTCACAACGCACAAGATATCGGCCACGTATTGCAGGATAAGCAGGCCGAGCCCGACCGGCATCGAGAGATACGGAATCCAAAGCCTCGCGCGCCACACGGTGTTCGAGAGCCAGCGATTCGAGTAGGCCTCCCACCAATAAGCCGTGCAGAGAACAAAAATAACGATGCAGAATGCCAGCGACAACGAGCTGGTCGCCAGCGCAAGCCAAAACCGGGTACGCGGTTTGACATGGAGCGGCAGAATATCGACGTTGACGTGACCGCGCGTCATGAGCACGTATGCGCTACCGACGAATGTGGCGCCGACGATGCAGTAGGTCACGACGTCGATCTGCCAGATCGTCGTAAGGTTGAGGATGTAGCGCTCGACGACGATGTCGCAGATCACGAGCACTGCGAAGAAAATGAGGAAGGCGGCGACCACGCCGGCTACACGCGACAGAAAGGCAACAGCCCGAATGTATGCGTCCATGGGCCCGGCTTATTAGCTTGTCCTGGAGGTCGGAACGATGCGCAGCTCAGCCACGCCAGAAAACGGCCGGCGAGCAATGCACTCGCCGGCCGCCGTGTTCATTATTTTACCGCAAGCGCTTCATCGATCAGCTTCTGACCGTTCGGCACTTCCTTGGCGAATTTGGCGTAGGAGCTTTTCTTGGCCATCTCCAGCCATGCCTGGTAGTCGGCGTCGCTCAAGGTCACCACCTTCACTTTGTGGTCCTCGAAGGCCTTGATTGATTCCTGGTTTACCGCCTCGGCCTTGCCTTCATAGTAGGCTTGCGCCTTCTTGCCGGCGGCAATCACCGCGTCCTGCTGCTGCTTGTTCAGCTTGTCGAAGCTCTTCTTCGACATCAGAACGGGCTCATACATGAACCAGAGAGCATTATTGCCAGGCGCAGTGAGGCAGTCGGTCACTTCATAGAGGCGCATCGATTGCAGCGTTCCCAGGCTTGTATCGGTGCCGTTCACGACGCCGCTCTGGAACGCGTTATAGATTTCGTTCGAGGGCGGGCTCACGATGCTGGCCCCCGCCGTTTCCCACATACCGGCAAAGGTCGGACCGGCCGCACGGAATTTGCGGCCTTTCATGTCTTCAGGCTTGACGATGCAGGCGCCCTTGGCCGCCATGCCACCGGCAAACCAGGCATCTGAGAGAACGATCACGCCATGTTTTTCAATCTCGGCGCGCACGTCCTTCATGAACTGCGAATTGTTCACGCGCTTGGCGCGCTCCTGGCTGCGGATCAGGCCGGGCATCAGCGTCGCGCTGAAAGCCGGAACCTTGCCGCTGGCGTAATCGAGCGGGAACAGCGTGATGTCGAGCTGGCCGTTGACCATGGCATTCCATTGGTCATTCGGCTTGAACAGCGAGGCGCCAGGATAGACCTGGATGTTGAGGCCGATATTGGCGGCGGCAACATCCTTCGCGATCATCTGCACCATGTCGTCG
This sequence comes from Pseudolabrys sp., assembly GCA_036559505.1. Lineage (GTDB taxonomy): Bacteria > Pseudomonadota > Alphaproteobacteria > Rhizobiales > Xanthobacteraceae > Pseudolabrys. Next base: position 5,826 of record DATBTA010000135.1, read on the forward strand.
CGGACGTCCCCCTTGCCGCCCGGAAACTGGTGCGACGCTTTCATCGTTATTTGCGCTTGCGCCGACGCTGAAATCAGCATCACCGCAGCCGCAGTTGCGAGCAGTGTCGAAAATCGTTTCATCGTGTGTTCCTCCATGGGGTCTTTTTTAGCGACGCAAATGCCGTCGCATTTGATTGGTCACCAACAATAACCAAAATCCCCTCGTCGCGCCCGATTTCACATTAGCCGCCGGTGCGACCTAGCGCCATAGGCCTGAAGATGGAATTTGGCTGTAACCGTAGGCAGGCAATAGAGAATTCCGGCTATGGTCAGCCTGCATCGATGACTTTATAACCCCGGCATCATCGCCTTCTTCCTGGGAGTTTCTTCACATGCCGAAGCCGTTAGCGGGCCTCCGCGTACTCGAACTTGCCCGCATCCTGGCTGGGCCTTGGGCCGGACAGTTGCTCGCCGACCTTGGCGCCGACGTCATCAAAGTGGAGCGCACAGGATCGGGAGACGATACGCGCGGCTGGGGTCCGCCTTTCGTCGAAGGCGCTGATGGCAACCATATTGGTTCTGCTTACTTTCACGCGGCCAACCGGGGCAAACGCTCGATCGAGATGGACTTCGAGAGCGACGAGGGCCAGCGTATCGTGCGCAAACTGGCCGCGCGATCGGACGTGCTGATCGAGAACTTCAAGGTCGGCGGCCTCGCCAAGTTCGGGCTTGATTACAAAAGTCTCGCGCCAGAATGTCCACGCCTGATCTACTGCTCGGTCACCGGGTTCGGCCAGGATGGCCCCTATGCCAAACGCGCCGGCTACGACCTGATGGCGCAGGGCATGGGCGGCATCATGGATCTGACCGGAATGGCGGGCGGCGAGCCGACCCGCATCGGCATTCCGGTCTCCGACATCTTCACCGGCGTCTATTCGGTTGTCGGCATTCTGGCGGCGCTGGCCGAACGCGAGAGGACGGGCAAAGGCTGTTATGTCGACGCCGCCCTGGTCGACTCGACTGTGGGCGTATTGTCGAACCAGGCGATGAACTATCTCGTATCAGGCAACGTGCCGAAACGCATCGGCAACGCCCACGCCAACATCGTGCCGTACCAGGTCTTTCCTGTTGCGGACGGCCACATCATTGTCGCGACCGGCAACGACAACCAGTACGTCAAGTTCTGCAACGTCATCGGCGGCCCCGAGCTCGCGCAGAACCCGGCCTACAAGGATAATGTCGGACGACTCAAGCACCGCGAAGAACTGGTCGGAAAGTTGTCGGCGCTCACGGCGCGCATGAAGCGCGACGAGCTGCTCAACAAGCTCGAGGCCCAGCAGGTGCCGGCAGGCCCCATCAACAATCTTGAGCAGGTGTTCAACGACCCGCAGGTTGCTCATCGCGGGATGAAGCTTGCCCTCAAGAGCAAGGCCGCCAAGGCCGGTACGATTCCCGGCGTGCGCACGCCGATCGTCATCGACGGCTGGCGGGCCGCATCGGAACGCCCCTCACCACTGCTCGGCGAGCACACGGCGGAAATCCTGCGCGAGATCGGCGAAGGCTAGCGCTACCACGTCAGAGTGCGTGCGTTCTCCGCAAAAATGAAACCCTGCGTGTACCCGGGCCTGCCCATCTGCACGCCGGGCACCAGGTCGTCGAGTTTCAGACCGAACTCGCTCATACAGGGGCCGCACATCAGGACGATGCCCCCGTCTTTGATGAAATCAGCGAGGACCTCGCGCGGCACGCGCTGCATCGATGGCTTTTTCTCCTGCTCGCCGCTTTTTGCCGCGAGCTTGACGGCATCGAGGTTGAGGAAGATTGCAACCGGGTGCCCCTGCTTCAGCGTCGCATGAGCGAAGTGCAAGCCCATCCAGCCCCGCCAGGAATCACCGCTCGTCATGTTGAGAAACAGCGGGTTCTTCTGCGGCGCACTGTTCGCAAGCGTGTCGGCGTCATGGGCCTGGCTTCTGGGAATCGCAAAAGCCAAAACCAGACCCGTCAAAAGACCGCACATAAAGAACGTCGCGCGTTTCATGGTGTCGCCCTCCGGAAAGGCAAAGCGTTGGCGGCACTATTGCATGATCGCGTCGCGGCTTAAATCCGTCAGGTGACCGCCGTCGGGGCCAGCGCTTCGATGTCGGTGACGATATCGATCACGGCCGGACGCTTCGCCGCAAGCGCGCGCTCGAGCGCCGGCGCGATGTCTTTGGCATCCTCGACGCGGATGCCGAGGGCGCCCATATCCTCGGCCAGCCTGGCGAAATTCATCTTGTTGTAGGTCCACAGTTCGCGCGCCTGTTCGGTCTGCTCGCCGCCATAGGCCCGGTCGAAGCCGCGCTTCGACTGATTGCCGCCGTCGTTGTTGTTGACGATAGTGACCGAGGCGATATTCCAGCGCACCGCCGTCTCGACTTCGGCGATGTGGTACCAGAAGCCGGCATCGCCGGTGAAAACGACAACCGGCCGGTCCGGACACGCCGCTTTCGCACCAATGCCCGCGGGAAAAGCCCAGCCAAGGTGGCCGGCGCTGCGCATGTAGCTCTGCGCGGGCGTGCGCAGATCGTACATCCCGCCCATCCACATTCCGGCGTGGCCGGTATCGACCACGACGATGGCGTCATCGGGCATGTGCTTGCTCAGTTCGCCGCAGATGCGCGCCGGATGAACCGGCACGGAGTCGGACTCCAGCATCGGCTTGTATTTCGCGTACCAATCGTTGCGCAGCGCGGCGATATCCTTGATCCAGTTTGCCCGCTTTGCCGCCGTCGACTTGTCGATCTGGCCGAGCATGCGCACCAATACGCTCTTGGCGTCCCCCAGCACGCTGGCCTGCAGCGGATAGTTGCGGCCGAGCGCTTCCGGCTCGACGTCGATCTGTATTGCCGGCGTCCCGATTTTCGGCACGGCCCAGAAGTGCGTCGTCATGCCCCCGGTTTCCGTGCCGACGAAGCAAACGAGATCGGCACTATTCACGGCGCGGTTGGCACTCTCGCGCGAATAGCTGCCGACCACGCCGACCGACAGCGGATGAACTCCTGGAATGATGTCCTTGCCGTTGAGCGAGGTTGCGATCGGAATTTGCAGCGCTTCGGCCAGCGCTACGAGCTCTTTGCCGGCGCCCGATGCGCGGGCACCGCCGCCCGCAACGATGATCGGCCGCTCGGCCTTCTGCAGCAATTCGAGCGCCGCCTTCACGTGCGCAGCTTCCGGCTCGGGACGGAACGGCGGCACGCGCGAAAACTGCGCCTCCACGAGCCCGTCCATTTCCGCTTCCTCGAGATCGACCTGTCCCTCGTTGCCGCGGAATTGCAGGTGAACGGGGCCCGGCGCACCGGTAGTCGCGGTGCGAAACGCTTGCCGTACCATGTCGGGAATGCGCGCAACGTCATCGACGGTGACGTTCATTTTTGTCACCAGCTCGAATGCCGGCACGTCGTCGATTTCCTGGTAGACCTTGCGGAATTTCGTCTTCGGATCGCGCCCACCCGTCATCGCGATGACCGGCGAATGAGCAAGATACGCGTCGCGCAGGCCGGCGGCGAGATTGAGCGCGCCGATGACCTGCGCCATGCAGACGCCGGGCTTGCCCGACGCGCGCGCGTAGCCGTCGGCCATGTAAGCGGCCGATTTCTCGCCGTGGCAATGGATGCGCGCGATCTTGGTCCGACGCTCCATTTCGGCAAAGGTGCGGCGGAGAACGGCAGGCACCATGAAGACATGCGTGACGCCGTAGCCGGCCAGCATGTCGGCAAGCACTTCAGCACCGACGCGTTTGGCGTTGTGTCCGACCGTTGTCATGCTCCGGCCGGCTCGAATTTCAGCGCGACACCATTGATGCAGTAGCGCAACCCGGTCGGCGGCGGTCCATCATTGAACACATGCCCGAGGTGGCTGCCGCACCGGCTGCAATGAACTTCATCCCGAACCATGCCGTGGCTGCGGTCGGTTTCCGCCTCGACCGCGCCGGAGATCGGTTCGTTGAAGCTCGGCCAACCGGTGCCGCTTTCGAACTTGAGCTTGGATGCGAACAGCGGCTGATCGCAGGCGGCACACCGGAACGTGCCGGCACGCTTCTCATGCAACAACGCGCAGCTTCCCGGCATCTCGGTGCCATGCTTGCGCATGATCTGGTACTGCTCGGGCGTGAGCAAGTTGCGCCATTCGGCGTCCGCATGAGTGACAGCGTATTCCTTCGCCATGGCCGAAGCTCCTACAACGCCTCTTATTTTATTGCTAACGGATTCACCGGCGACCCCACCGCACCCGTGATCGGAATGGCCGGCGCGACGAACAGAAATTCGTAGACCTTGTCCTGCTCACAGTCGTCGGCGAGTTCCTTGAGCTGGAAAATTTCCCCCATGGTCATGCCCATGATGGGGATCGTGATCCAGTGCCAGGGCTGGTTGATCCCCTCCTCGCTCTCGTTCGGGCGCACCTCGCAGCCCCAGGTATCGCTCGCAAGCGCGGCCAACTGCGTCTGCCTGATGAAATCGAGCGTCTCGAACGAAAAGCCCGGCGCGTCGCCGCCGGGATAGCCATCCCAGCTTCCAGCTTTCTGGCAACGCTCCATCATGCCGGTGCGCACGATGACGTAGTCGCCACGCTTGAGCTCGACTTTCTGCTTCTTCGCCGTGCTGTAGAGATCGTCATTGGTGATGCCGTAGCCGTCGTCGAGCGAGTCGACGCCCTTGTAGCGGGCGACATCGAGGAAAACACCGCGACCGACCATTTTGTTCTTCGTCTTTTCGATTCCGCACTTCTGCGCGCCGGCGCTCGTCACTTCGCGGCAGTCATAGCCGTTCCACATGTAGTTTTCATAAAAAACGTGGCCAAGGCCATCCCATTGCGTGCCGCATTGGAGTGGCATCGTCACCATGTCGTCGGCCGCGCGGATGCCGCGCTTGTCGAGCACGCCGGAATAGGCGTCGGTACCTGTCCGCAGCATGGTGTGGATCGGATTGGTGCGGCCCATCGACGGATATTTGCTTTTCGCGCCCTGCGGTCCGGTGTGATCGAAATTGAGAGCGAGCGAGATGACCTTGCCCTTCTTCACGAGCCGAGTCGCCGCAACGATGTCTTCGGCGGACGTGTAATTGAGCGTTCCGATTTCGTCACTGGGCCCCCATTTACCCCAGTTCTTGTACTTCTCCGCGGCATCGCGCATGTCCTGGCGGGTGATCTTTCGGGCGGCCATTGAATTTCCTCTGACGAAAAGGGAACGAAGCCGCCGGAATACAGCCTGTGAGCGCGGACGATGCAAGCCCCACTGGCAACGTTCCTGCGCAATGCTACGATGAAAAAAACTGGGAGGAGACGAATGCGCTCAACAATAAGACTCATCACCGCCGGCGTGACACTATCCGTGGTCGCGCTCGGTATTTTGCCGGCTGCGGCTGCGGGCTACCCCGACCATCCGGTCAAGATCGTGGTGCCATTCGCGCCCGCCGGACCAACCGACGTGATGGCGCGCCTGATCGCGCAGAAGCTGTCTGACAGCCTGAAGCAGCAGTTCTACATCGAAAACCACCCGGGCGCCGGGGGCAACATCGGTATGACGCAGGTCGCCAAATCTCCGCCGGACGGCTACACGATCCTGGTCGCGAGCTCGAGCTACGTGGTCAATCCGAGCCTTTACGCCAAGAACCCCTACGACCCATTCAAGGACTTCGCGCCCGTCACGCTGGCCGCGGCGTCACCCAATATTCTGGTGGTCCACTCCGACTTTCCGGCGAAGTCGGTGAAAGAGCTTGTCGACCTGATCAAAAAGAACCCGGGCAAATACAACTATGCGATGCCGGGCACCGGCACGACGCCGCATCTCGCCGGCGAACTGTTCAAGCTCACCTTCCACCTCGACCTTACGAC
>DATBTA010000136.1:0-3770 GCA_036559505.1 Pseudolabrys sp.
CCGGCCGCGCCGCCGCCGACAATGGCATTGGTCTTGCCGTTGCTCGCCGTGTCGGTGAGATCGAAAGGGAGGCCTGGCGCAGGTGGAATTGGTGTGCCGGTATGGTGCACCGTAGCAGTCGTCCCGTAATTGAAGCGACCAGCGGCGATGCCGACGAACGCATAAGGCAGGAATTGGCCCCAGGCATAGCCGGCGCGCCCGCGAAACGTCACATAGTCGACCAGCTTCATCTGGGCGCGCGCGTCGATGCTGACCGTATTGCTGAAACCGTCAGACGTCGTGAACTGCCGCGCGATCGAATCGTTCGCACCGGTCGCAATGTTTGCGTATTTGTATCCGAGATCCACACCGAGGACGAGTTGATCCCATTGCATGTTGTAACCGATATAGCCGCCAAACACGGGGCCGTTCGTGGTGTTCGACGGCAGCGTCGTCCAGGTCGACGGTGCGAATTCGGATTCCGCGGCCGTATTTCGCAAGATAAAGGCGACGAGCGGGCTGGTACTGTTGCCAAAATCGTTTCTGAAAGTTCCCCACCCGGCTTCGACACCGAACTGCCATCCGTCCCACCGGGCATACGTCGTCTGAGGCGCGAGCGAGCCGCGCAATGGCCAATCCGCCGCTCCCGCACGCTCGCCCGGCCATATCGCGAGCGCCGCGCACATCGCGAGACCAATTCTGAAGCATCGTGTGGCGGTAAATGAAGCAACGACCGCCAGTGCCCAAACACGAGTACGCGCGATAATCATAACGTCCCTCACAACCGACGCAGCCGCACCGGCTACCGTTTAGAGAAACGATGGCATCAAATCCTTAATTGGCGCTTAACCTTAATTCTTAACCACGATCGTTAACGCACGGCATCGGGACCGCGAGCAGAGCGCGGCACACAGGGCGAAAATCGCAATTAGGAAATTGTTTACGCCGGACGTTCGTCAACGATTGCGGCGAACCGCCGGCGATCAGGCCGCCGCCTGACTCAGCGCTTCGACGACGTCGTCGACCACTGATTCGACCAATGTCCTGTCGTCGCCCTCGCCCATCACGCGGATGACAGGCTCGGTGCCTGATGGCCGCACGATCAAGCGACCGCCTCCGCCAAGCTTGCGTTCCGCACTCGCGATCGCCGAGCGCACCTTCGCATTTTCGAGCGGCTTGCCTTTCTGATACCGCACGTTCTTCAGCACTTGCGGCAACGGCTCGAAACGATGACACACCTCCGATACCGGCTTGTCGCCCCGCTTGATCACGGAGAGCACCTGCAGGGCGGCGATGAATCCATCACCCGTCGTCGTGTAGTCGGAGAGAATAATGTGTCCGGATGGCTCGCCACCAATGTTGAAGCCATTCGCCCGCATGTGTTCGAGCACGTAGCGGTCGCCGACCGGTGTGCGTACCAGTTCGATACCAAGACCGTGGAGATACCGCTCCAGGCCGAGATTGGACATCACGGTCGCGACGACGCCCGGACGCTGCAGCCGGTTATCTTGCTTCCAGCTTTCCGCGATAACCGCAAGCAGCTGGTCGCCGTCAACCACGTGTCCGCGCTCATCGACGATCAAGACGCGGTCCGCGTCGCCATCGAGCGCAATGCCGATGTCGGCGCGCATCTCGCGGACTTTTGCGCAAAGCGCGCGCAGGTCGGTCGATCCGCAGTCCTTATTGATGTTGAAGCCGTCCGGATCGACGCCGATCGGGATGACGTCCGCACCCATTTCCCACAGTGCCCCAGGGGCAACGCGATAGGCGGCCCCATTGGCACAGTCGATGACCACACGCAAGCCTTCGAAAGACACGGCCCTGGGCAAGGTCAGCTTGGCGAACTCGATGTAGCGGTCCTGGACGCCGTCGATGCGACGGGCACGGCCGAGGTCGCCACTCTTAGCGAGCTGCTTGCCGAGATCAGACTCAATCAGTTGCTCGATCTTCTCTTCTGTCTCATCGCTGAGCTTGTAACCGTCCGGCCCGAACAGCTTGATTCCGTTGTCGTCAAAAGGGTTGTGCGAGGCTGAAATCATGACGCCGAGATCGGCCCGCATCGAGCGTGCCAGCATGCCGACTGCCGGCGTCGGAATAGGGCCGGTCAGCAGCACGTCCATGCCGACCGAGGTGAACCCGGCCACCAGTGCTGTCTCGATCATGTAGCCGGAGAGCCGGGTGTCCTTGCCGATCAAAACACGGTGCCGGTGATCGCCGTTCTTAAAAAGAAGACCGGCGGCCTGTCCGACCTTCAGCGCGAGTTCAGGCGTAATCACGCGATTGGCCCGCCCGCGGATTCCGTCGGTGCCAAAATAGCGGCGACTCATACAACTTACCCCAGACGCCCAAGCTTTGGTTTGATTGCCCCGGACGAGGCGGATCGACGCGCGGCCAAATTTCTCCAGCGGCCGCATATTAATGTCAACGCTGTGAATTTGCTTCAAAAATTGTGAGAGACCCTTACCGCGCGCGGTTAACCGTTTTTTGCCGCGGCGGCCCTTGAAAACCAGCTATTTTGCGCGGGGCGACTGCTGTGCTACCTCATTATTACAGCTGGCAAACCCCCAAAGAACCACTCGCATGAAGAATATCGCCTGCATTGAGGACCTCCGTGCGCTTGCACGTCGTAAAGTTCCAAAAGCTTTTTTTGAATACGCCGATGGCGGCTCCTACAACGAAGAAACGCTGCGGGCGAACCGAGCCGAGCTTGAACCCATCAAATTACGCCAGCGCGTGATGGTCGATGTCTCGGAACGCAGCCTTGCCACCACCATCATCGGCCAGAAAGCCAGCGCGCCATTCGCGCTCGCCCCGATCGGCCTGTGCGGCATGCAGTATGGCGACGGCGAGATCCTGTCTGCACAGGCGGCAGAAGAGGCGGAGGTTCCTTTCATACTATCCACGATGTCGATCAATTCGATCGAGCAGGTGGCCGAAGCAACGACCAAGCCGTTCTGGTTTCAGCTCTACGTCATTCGCGATCGCGGTTTTTCCAAAGACATCTTGTCGCGCGCGGCCAAGGCCGGGTGCAGCGCGTTGGTACTTACCGTGGACCTGCAGGTTCTCGGCCAACGTCATCGCGATATCCGCAACGGCATGACCGTGCCGCCGCAAATCCGACTCAAGAACATCATCGACATGGCGACCAAACCGGAGTGGGTGTTCAGCATCCTCAAAGGCAAAAGCAAAACCTTCGGCAATCTTGCCGGCCATGTGAAGGGCATGGATGACGTAACGTCGCTCGCGCAGTGGACCAACCATCAGTTCGATCCGGCACTGAACTGGAAGGACGTTGACTGGATCAAGAAAGTCTGGCCGGGGAAGCTCATCATCAAAGGCATTCTCGATGTCGAGGATGCCAAGACCGCGGTGAAGCTCGGTGCCGATGCGGTCGTCGTTTCCAACCACGGCGGCCGTCAGCTTGACGGTGCGCCGTCGTCGATCTCGGCGCTTCCGGCGATTGCGCAGGCGGTCGGATCGGACACCGAAGTGCTGTTCGACGGCGGTATCCGCACCGGCTCCGACATGCTGCGCGCTCTGGCGCTCGGTGCACGCGCCTGCCTGATCGGCCGCGCTTACATCTACGGCCTTGGGGCCGGCGGCAAGGCCGGGGTCGCCAAGGCGATCGACATCCTGAAGAAGGAGCTCAGCGTCGCCATGGCGCTGACCGGCACAACCAGCGTCAAGGAAATCGGGCCGCAGGTCATCGTCGGCGGTGAACGGAAAAAGCCGACGCGCAAACGCTGATAGCGCTGCTACTCCTCTTTGAGTCCATAGGCCAGGCTGTTGCC
>DATBTA010000137.1:0-3906 GCA_036559505.1 Pseudolabrys sp.
GCGCGCGCCATTCGAGCGGCGAATTTCACGCCAGCGGCCGAAGCGTTGCGGGATCCGACAATTGCAATTTGCGGTCGTGCGAAGACGTCGGGTTTTCCACGGACGCTGATCAACGGAGGAGCGTCATCGATCATCTGCAGACGCAAAGGATAGGCAGGCTCGCCCAGCGCAACATATTCGACGTTCCGTGCACGTGCGGCCTTTAATTCCGCAGCGGCTTGTTCGCGAGTGAAAATGCGTGGCGAGGATGCTGACCCTCCGCGCCGTGCCAGGTCCGGAAGTGCCGCCAGCGCAGCGTGGGCGCTTCCAAAGTGCTGGATTAGATCTCGAAAGGTTCGTGGACCCACCCTGTCCGTTCGAATGAGGCGGAGCCAGTCGAGCCGCTCGGTGTCACTTAGCCGCTGCTGCCCGGTCAACGTGCCGCCCGTCCCTATTATTGCGGCGGCAGCACTACAACCGTGCGAGCAGCAATACAACCCCCGGTTTAGTTGGTGGCGGAGGCTTTCGCGCCGATTTTTCCTTCGCTGCCATTCAGAAGGCGCGCGATGTTTGCGCGATGCATGAACCACAACAAAACGGTGAGCAGCAAAAATAGCGCCGCGACACTGGGCAAGCCGAAATACCAGAGGGCGAGCGGAGTAAGCGCGCTCGCGACGAGTGCGGCGAGGGAAGAATAACGGGTCGCCCCGGCAACGACGAGCCACACGATGCAGAAGAACAATGCCGCCGGCCAATGAAGTCCAATAAGGAGGCCGATATAGGTGGCGACCCCTTTTCCGCCTTTGAATTTCAGCCAGACCGGAAAGAGATGACCGAGGAACGCACCAAGTGCGGCGGCAAGCGCCGGATCAGCACCGTAGCGCGCCGCGGCGAGCACGGCGAAACTGCCCTTGAGCATGTCGCAGAGCAGCGTCGCAGCGGCGAGAGCCTTGTGGCCCGTGCGCAAAACGTTGGTTGCGCCGATATTGCCCGATCCGATCGCCCTGATATCGGGGCCGCCTGCCGCGCGCGTGAGCAGGAGGCCAAACGGGATCGAGCCGAGCAGGTACCCAAAAGCGAAGGCAAGAGCGGCAATCATACGTACTCGTAGACAGTTCGCCCGGCGACTATGGTGCGCACCACACGGCCGGTGAGCCGGGCTTCGTCGAAGGGTGTGTTCTTGCACTTCGATTTGAGGTCATTCGGGTCGAGGATCCAGGGGAGCTCGGTATCAACTACAATCACGTCGGCAGGCGCGCCGCTTCTGAGCGTGCCGCCGGGAAGGCCCAGCAACTCCGCCGGGCGCGTCGACATTGCGCGCAGCAGGGCCGTTAACTCAATCTCGCCGCTATGGACGAGGCGCAGTCCGGCGGTCAGCATCGTTTCGAGACCGATCGCGCCCGGTGCGGCTTCTGCAAATGGCAGACGTTTTGTTTCCACGTCCTGCGGATTGTGATCCGACACCACTACATCCACGAGGCCACCGGCGACAGCCTGGACCAGCAATTTTCGGTCGTCCTCGGCACGGAGTGGGGGCGACAGTTTCAGGAACGTACGGTAGGGGCCAATGTCGATCTCGTTGAGCGTGAGGTGGTTGATTGAGGCCGAAGCGGTGACGTTGAGGCCCGCGTCTTTTACCCGGCGCAGAACTTCCAGCGTCTCCGCGCAGGTGACAGAGGCTGCGTGATAGCGGCCGCCTGACAATGCGACGAGACGTGCGTCGCGCTCGAGCATGATCGTTTCGGCAGCTTTGGGAATTCCGAGCAGGCCGAGCCGGGCGGCGAATTCGCCTTCATTCATGACGCCGTCGCCGACCAGATTGGGATCCTCGATGTGATGTACGATCAGAGCGTCAAAGTCGCCGGCATAGGTGAGGGCGCGGCGCATGACCTGTGCGTTGGTGACGCTCTTGGCGCCGTCGGTAAAGGCGACGGCTCCGGCTGCCTTGAGCAGGCCGATCTCCGTCATTTCCTTGCCTTCGAGGCCTTTGGTGATCGCGGCCATCGGATGAACATGGACGATGCCGGTGTCGCGCGCGCGCCGAAGGACGTAGTCGACGGTCGCAGGATTATCGATTGCTGGCGACGTATCCGGTTGGCAAATAATCGTCGTCACACCACCGGCTGCGGCCGCGTGGCTGGCAGAAGCGAGCGTTTCCCGGCTGGCTTCGCCTGGCTCGCCGATGAAAGCGCGCATGTCGATCAGGCCGGGGGCGACGAGCTTGCCGCGGCAGTCGATGACGTCAGTGCCTTCCGGCACGCCGGCAGCCCCAATGCCTTTCTTTGCCTCGCGAACCACGCCTTCGGCGATCAGCAGATCGCCGACAATATCGAGATCACGCGACGGATCGACGATCCGGGCGTTGGCGAGCAGGATCGGGCGGCGGTCGGATAGCATCATCGTCATGCGTTCGGCAGATTTCGTGAGAGCGCTTCGAGCACCGCCATGCGCACCGCAACGCCCATTTCGACTTGCTCGCGGATCAGCGACTGGGCGCCATCCGCGACAATGGAGTCGATTTCGACGCCGCGATTCATGGGCCCAGGATGCATGACGAGAGCGCCCGGCTTTGCGTAGGCCAGCTTTTTTTCATCCAGCCCGAAATACTGGAAATATTCCGACATCGATGGCACGTACGAGCCGTTCATCCGCTCTTTTTGGAGCCGCAACACCATGACGATGTCGGCATCGGCGAGGCCTTCGCGCATGTCGCGCGCCACCTCGACGCCAAAACGTTCGACACCGGGCGGCAAGAGCGTCGAAGGCGCGACGACGCGGACGCGCGCGCCCATGGCGTTGAGCAGGATGATGTTGGAACGAGCCACACGCGAATGAAGAATGTCGCCGCAGATGGCAACGAGCAAACCTTCGATGCGTCCTTTGTTGCGGCGGATTGTCAGCGCATCAAGCAAGGCCTGAGTAGGGTGCTCGTGCGATCCATCTCCGGCATTGATAACGGAGCAATCGACTTTTCGTGCCAACAACTCGACCGCCCCGGAGGCGTGATGGCGCACGACGATAATGTCCGGGTGCATAGCGTTGAGCGTGATCGCGGTATCGATCAGGGTTTCGCCCTTGCGCATGGAGGACGAGCTGGTCGACATGTTCATCACGTCGGCGCCCAAGCGCTTGCCTGCGAGTTCGAAAGAGGCCTGGGTTCGGGTCGAGACTTCGAAAAACAGGTTTATCTGGGTGCGACCGCGTAGCGAGGTGCGCTTCTTTTCGACCTGACGATTGAGTTCGACGAATTCCTCGGCAAGATCGAGGAGGCCAGAAATGTCGTTTTGGGAAAGCCCCTCGATCCCCAACAAGTGCCGTCTGCTGAGGACGAATGAGGGTTTCGGCGCAATGGTCATTAAAGCAAGACCTATAGGCGCAACCCGCTGCCCCGGCAAGGGCGCCATCCGCCGATTCACAAGTCCTCGCGGCGATCGTTAATAGGCGACTTGCGGGCCGCGAACCCCTTCGATTTGCGGCATCTTCGAGTCAAATTTAGCGACAGCGCTGCGGGGCCGAGCGGTCTTTCCTTAACGCCCTGTAAGCACCATCGCGGCCGCGCTCCTGCCAGCCGCGGGGGCGTATTTTGCGGACCTCCCTCAAAATTCTCTGCGTCAATCAACCGGGCTGGGCAAATGGAGAGCACGATGCAGAAGAAAACCTTCTTCGCGTATGCAATCGCAATGGCCGGGATCGTCATTTTGAGCGGCGCCGCCGTTACACCGGCGCTGTCGCGGGAAGCTCAAAAGGCGATGAACGCGACGACCTACCAACTTCAGTCGGCGGACTCGATCTATGCTTATGCGCCGCAGCAGGTCTACGCCGGCCCGCGCTATGGGCAGTGCTGGATCGCAACCGACTCCAGCCGCCCCTACGGCTACAGGGGCTCCTGCGCCAATCCGCTGGTGAGCGATCCATCGCTCGATCCGA
>DATBTA010000138.1:0-4239 GCA_036559505.1 Pseudolabrys sp.
CCCAAAAAGGCTTCGGCTTTATTCAGCCTGATGATGGCTCGAAGGATGTGTTTGTGCACATCACGGCGGTAGAGCGAGCCGGAATGCGCTCGCTGGTCGAAGGTCAGAAGATCAGCTTCGAAATCGTCACCGAGCGCGGCAAGCAGGCCGCCGGCAATTTGCAGCCGGTCTAAGCTTTAGCGGCATTTGACATTGAAATCGAAGCCCGGCGGCAACGCCGGGCTTTTGCATTCGGCAGGTTTAAAGTGTCACTTTTAAAGTATTGCATTCGAATGGTCAGACGCAGGACACTGTGCCTGACAGGGGAGAAATCAGCATGGATATTATCGCTTGCGGATCGCGGCCCTCTCGCCGAATGGGACCGCCAAGTTTCACTGGAACGGTCTGGCAGGATCCCATCATTCAGGCGCCCGATCCGGCGCGCATCCGCTCTGCATGGGTTCGCTTCGAGCCGGGCGCGCGCACGGCCTGGCACACCCATCCGCTCGGACAGACACTTTTTGTCACGTCGGGCATCGGTCGTGTGCAAACCTGGGGCGGGCCGATACGCGAAATCCGAGCCGGCGACACGGTCTGGATTCCGCCTGGCGAAAAACACTGGCACGGAGCGACTGGGGAGCACGGGCTCGAACACATTGCTATGCAAGAAGCCCAAGGGGGCGAGCACGTCACCTGGCTCGAGCCGGTGACGGACGGGCAGTACTCAGGAAAATCCTGAAACGGGCGCATCATCAAGGACGCGTGATCGCGGGAATGAGCCATCACGTGTGGTGTTTTGCCTCTCGATGGCGGGGCGTCGGGTCTCCGCCGACATCGGGAGGTATTTCATGCCTGTTGTTCGAATTGGCGCACCGCTTGCGGCGTGCGTGATGCTGTTTTGCGGAGTTCCCTCCTACGCGCAACAGGCGAGCATGTCCTTCTTCGTCACCAGCGCTGGGCCGGGCAAAGGCGCGGACCTTGGCGGACTCGATGGCGCCGACCGCCATTGCCAGCGGCTTGCGAGTGCTGCCGGAGCGGGAGCGAAAACCTGGCACGCTTATCTATCGACGCAGGGTGCCGGGGCCGTGAACGCCCGCGACCGCATTGGCAAAGGCCCCTGGGTGAATGCCAAAGGCGTGGCCATCGCCAAGGACGTCGCCGAACTGCACGGAACTAACAATCTCACCAAGCAGACTGCGCTGACCGAGAAGGGTGACGTCAACAATGGGCGCGGCGACACACCAAACAAGCACGACATCCTTACCGGCTCGCAAGCGGACGGCACAGCTTTCGCGGAGGGTCAGGACCGCACGTGCAAGAATTGGACGAGCAGTACACAGGGGGCTGCAATGGTCGGCCACGCGGACCGCACCGGATTGACCGAGGATCCTCCGCAGAAATCGTGGAACTCCTCGCATCCGTCACGTGGATCTGAGGGCGGGTGTTCTCAGGCTGATCTGGTTAGCACCGGCGGGGCGGGACTGCTTTATTGTTTCGCGGTCAATTAGCAGGACTTCGGGGCCATCAGCTGGCCCGAGAAATGATCAACGCCGGCGGATGTGCAGAAAATATTCTGCTCCGCCAAAGGCGGCCGGCCGCAATCGTGTCGTCGGCGGCGAGAAAGGCATGCGGCTCGTTCACGCGGGCTGGCTAGAGCTGATAGCCGGAACCAAAGCGACTGTGGCCGGGCTTGTCCCTGCCACGGTCATCTTGCTTGAATGGCCGCGAATGCGCTGCCTTCGGCAGGCGGGGGCATGACACGGCAAATGGTGCACGCATGCGTTATCAACTGCTCTATTGGCCTGAAATCCAGGGCCGCGGTGAGTTCGTACGGCTTGCGCTCGAAGATGCGGGCGCTGCCTATGATGATGTCGCCCGTAAAGCGGGTGGTATGGATCGAATGTTTGCGATGATGAGCGGCGGGCGTGACAAGCATCCACCTTTCGCGCCACCGTTTTTGAAAGCAGGCAAGCTTATCATCGCGCAGGTGGCCAATATCCTTTTTAATCTCGGGCCTCGCCTGAAACTGAGCCCGCGCGATGAAGCAGGCCGGCTATGGTTGCACCAGCTGCAATTGACCGTCACGGATTTCGTGAAAGAAATCCACGACACGCACCATCCAGTCGGTTCGGGGCTTTACTACGAAGACCAGAAGCCGGAAGCAAAACGCTATACGGGAAATTTTCTCGATGAGCGCGCGCCGAAATATCTCGGTTACTTCGAATCCGTGTTGAAAAAGCGCGGCGGGCCTTACCTGCTCGGGCGCAAAGCGACCTATGTGGACCTGTCGATGTTTCAGTTGATCGAGGGGCTGCGCTACGCCTTCCCAAACTCGGCAAAAGGCATCGAACGACGGGTGCCGGGCCTCGTTTCCGTCCGGGACAAGGTCGCGGCACGGCCGGGCATCAAGGCGTACCTCGCGTCGCCACGACGGATCGCATTCAACGAGATGGGAATTTTTCGGCACTATGCGGAGCTGGACCGCTAATCGCCTTTTATCCCTGTGCCGTGAGCGTCTTGCCACCAGCGCTCACCGACTTGGCCGATACAAGTGTGAATGCAATCACGCAAGGCTCGGTGCCCTTGTTGATCCAGTTGTGGATCGTTCCGCGTTGCACAAGCACATCGCCGGCCTTGAGATGGACGGTCGTACCGTCAAGGTCCATGTCGATCTCGCCGGACATGACGACAGCATAGTCGATTGAATCTGTGCGGTGGTTTCGCGGCGCCACGCCCGGGCCGAAACTGACGATACGAAACACCGTTCCGTTCGGTATCGTTGTTCCGATTTTCTTGCCGGACGGATCGGCGTCGCCGTCGTTATTGACCGGGAAGCCCTCGCTTGACCAGATCACGCTGTAAAGAGCGCCCGGACGTTGCGATGTAATGTTTTTGACCGGCTCGTCGATCAGCACTTTTGCGCGGCCCTGGCTATCGTGCCCGGTGACGACGCGGCGGATATTCAGGCTCATGGGATTTCTCCTGGGACTTGCGAACTATAAAGACTCGTCGACGGGCAGGGGCTTTTTACTAGTCTCGTGCCAGAGCAGGAATAGGCCAGATCCCACCACGATCGCCGAGCCGGTCAGCAGTGCCAACGTTGGTACGTCTCCCCAAAAGAAGAAGCCGAGGGCTGCCGACCACACCAGCATGAAATAGTAGAAGGGGCCCACCGCAGATGGTGGAGCGAGGGAGAGCGCGCGCGTCCACCAATATTGGCCGACCGCATTGATCACGCCGTTGGCTATCAGGACTCCCGCGTCGGGTGGGCTCGGCCAGGCAAAGGCAAACGGCAGCGCCAGCGTGAAGAACAAGGCGAGGAAGATCATCTGGTACATGGTGAGCGTTTCCGCCGATTCGGTCGTCGTCATGCCTCGCACGGCCGCGGTCACGCTGCCGAACAAAACAGCGTTGGCAATTGCAAACATGGCGCCGAGGCGGAAGCTGTCGGCACCGGGAGCGGCAACGAGCAGGACGCCGAGAAAGCCGGCTCCCAATGCCGCAATGCGGGCAAGGCCAACCTTTTCCTTGAGCCAGATTGCGGCGAACAAGGTCGCAAACAGGGGCGAGGAGAAATTAATTGCGACGGCTCCCGCCAATGGCATCAATCCGAAAGCGATGATGATAAGGCTCTGGGCCGTTGCCTGTGTCGCGCTACGGCCGAGATGATCGCGTAGGCGGTTCGTGCGGAGCACCTTGAGGCCGGTTCGGGGAAGGATCAGCACGGCACACGTCGCCAGCGAGGCGATGGCGCGGAAGAACAGGACTTCAATGAAGGAATACTCGGCGACCTGCCATTTTGAGAGGGCGCTTGAGATCGCAAACATAACCGTCGCACCCAACATGAACAAAATGCCCAGCGGGATACGATCGGCGCGGCTAGCGGCGCGGTCGAGGTTATCGGCGGACAAGAGGAGGGCCCCGGCGAGTTTCGGCGGATGCCTAGCATGGCCGTAAATCGGCGGGCAGGGCCAAAAGCGAATGGCGGGGCTGCGCAACTGGCGCGGCCGGAGGGAGATTGCGCCGAATTCAGCGCTTTCTGCGCCGCATCCGCGCGAGCCGTGCGCCGCGGCGTTTCTTTGCGGCGCGCGCCTCTCTCTGCTTGCGGGCGCGCCGCCTCCGGCAGCGTTTGCATTGGCAGCGCGAACGCCCGATCACGTACTTGAGATAATCGTTCCCGTAATCGTAGGTGATTTCCTCGTCGGGCTTTATGCGGCGTAGTGCGCGAATGAAGACGCGGCCACCATAGATGTAGGTCTC
>DATBTA010000139.1:0-2263 GCA_036559505.1 Pseudolabrys sp.
CATCGCCATAGGCATCGATGAGCGCAGGCTGCGGCAAATGCGGCGCACCGGCGCTGCCGCCAGACGTCATTACTTATCCCGGTCAGGAGCGCTGAGGGAATCCCGGCCGGTACCAACGCCGAGGTAGATCAGGATCGGCGACGCGATAAACACGGAGGTGTAGGTACCGACCAGCACCACGCCGAACATCATGGTGGCGGTGAAGCTGTGGATCGCCTGCCCGCCGAAGAGAAGCAGCGCAAGCAACGCCAGCGACACGGTGACGTGCGTAATGACGGACCGTGAGAGAGTCTGGTTGACCGAGGCGTTGAGCAGGTCCGGCATCGGCATCTTGCGGTACCGGCGCAGCATTTCACGGATACGGTCATAAATGACGACAGTATCGTTAAGCGAATAGCCAAGAATCGTGAGCAGGGCCGCGATGCTTGTAAGGTCGAAATCGATCTGGGTGATCGACATGAAGCCGATCGTGAGCACGATGTCGTGCACGTTGGCGATCATCGCGCCGAGCGCAAACTGCCATTCAAACCGGAACCACAGGTAAATCAGGATTGCGAAGATGGCGAGCATCAGACCGACGACGCCGTAGGACAAAAGCTCGCCGGAAACGCGTGGGCCGACAACCTCGACACGCCGATACTCGACCTGATCACCGAGAGCGCCACGCACCTTACGAACCGCTTCCTGCTGCGCGGTTTCCCCGCCGGGCTGCTCTGCAATCCTGATGAGAACGTCGTTCGGCGCCCCGAATTGCTGCAGTTGCACCTCGCCCAGGCCCAGCGCTCCGAGCGTGGCGCGCATCTTCGCGAGGTCGGCGTCGCCGGCCTTCGACTGCACCTCCATCAAGGTGCCGCCTTTGAAGTCGATGCCGAAATTCAATCCGTGGAAGAAATAAAGCGAAATCGCAAAGATCGACAGCAGCGCCGACAGTGGAAAGCTGATGCGCCGGAAGCGCATGAAGTCGAATTTGGTGTCGTCGGGGACGATGCGAAGCAGGCGCACGGCGCGGTTCCTCAGATGGGTACGCGTTGCGGGCGCCGCCAGCGCACCCAATAGGCAACGATCAGCCGCGTAAGGGTGAATGCCGTGAAGACCGTTGTGATGATGCCAATGCCGAGGGTCACCGCGAAGCCGCGCACCGGGCCGGTGCCGATATAAAACAGCACCGCGGCGGCGATGAAAGTCGTGATGTTCGAGTCGAGAATGGTCGCGAGGGCGCGCGTAAATCCGGCGTCTATTGCGTTGATCGGCGTCCGTCCACCCCGCACTTCCTCGCGGATGCGCTCGTAGATCAGCACGTTGGAATCGACGGCGATGCCGACCGTGAGCACGATGCCGGCAATACCGGGCAGCGTCAGCGTCGCATTGAGCATCGACAGGACGCCGAAGATCATGGCGACGTTGATCGCCACCGCGACATTTGCAAACAGGCCGAACAGCCCATAAGTGACAAGCATGAAGATAATCACCATGGCTGCGCCGACGTAAGATGAGAGCTTGCCCTTGGCGATCGAATCCTGCCCGAGCCCGGGCCCGACCGTGCGTTCTTCGATGATCGTGAGCGGTGCCGGCAACGCGCCGGCCCGCAGCAGAATAGCAAGGTCATTGGCGCTCTCGACCGTGAAGCTACCGGAAATCTGGCCGGAGCCGCCAAGAATGGGCTCACGAATGACCGGCGCGGAGATCACCTGATTGTCGAGGATGATCGCAAACGGCTTGCCGACATTCTCCTGCGTCACTTGCGCGAACTTGCGTGCGCCGGATGTGTTGAAACGGAAATTGACAACCGGCTCGCTAGTGCGTTGATCGAAGCCTGGTTGGGCGTCGGTCAGATCGCCGCCAGACACAAGGATCCGCTTTTCGACCAAATAAGGTGTCCGTGGCTGGGTGGAACTGTAAAGAATTTCGTCTTCGGGCGGCACCCGTCCTTGCAGCGCCTGCTCGGCCGGCATCGATACGTCCACCATGCGGAAATCGAGCTTGGCGGTCTTGCCAAGAATTTCCTTCAACCTGGTTGGATCCTGCAGACCCGGTACCTGCACGAGAATTCGATCAATCCCTTGCCGCTGGATGAGCGGTTCGACGGTTCCGAGCTCGTTTACGCGCCGTTCGATGATTTGAATCGATTGTTCGACCGACTGCCGGACCCGCTCGACAAGAGCAGGCTCGGTGACCGTCAACCGAACCAGGTTACCTGGTTCGGTTTTTATATCGAGACTCCGCTGGCCGGTCGTATTGAGTATTCCGCCGAGAGGCTGAGACA
>DATBTA010000140.1:0-6080 GCA_036559505.1 Pseudolabrys sp.
GGTTTTGCAAGCTTGTTGACCGTGGTCTCGCCCAGCGCGAGGCGCGCGAGAATTGCGCGGCGCGTCGGGTCCGCGAGCGCGGAAAAGGTGGCACTCAGACGATCGGTCGGCATTTGATGGGTGACCTTATATAACCAGTTAGTTATCTAACTGAATGGTTAGATAAAGATGCAATGGTTTGACGTCAAGGCGGAAAGCGCCTTGTCATTTGATTGCAATGATTGCATTGCAATCATACCCTAGCTAAGCTATTTATATTTAGAGGATTTTATGGCGTCGTTGACGGTCCGCCAGCTTGACGAGAAGCTCAAAAAGCGGCTGCGCCTGCGCGCCGCGAAAAGCGGTCGCTCGGTCGAAGACGAGGTGCGAACGATTCTGCGCGAAGCGGCCGAGCAGACCGATGACGAAACGCGGACCCCGGAAGACCCCGCGGCAGGGTCGACAAATACGCGCACTGCTCACCCGCCGCCCCCGGACGGCGTCAAAAAGGTGCTGCTTATCATCGGCGGAGGCATCGCAGCCTACAAGTCGCTCGACCTCATCCGCCGGCTAAAGGAGCGCAGGATCGCCGTGCGCTGCATCATGACCAAAGCTGCGGAGCACTTCGTGACGCCGCTCTCAGCGAGCGCGCTCGTCGGCGAACGGGTGTTCACCGATCTCTTCGATCCAGCCAGCGAATTCGACGTCGGACATATTCGCCTGGCGCGCGAAACCGATTTGATCGTTGTCGCGCCCGCAACCGCCGACTTGATGGCGAAGCTGGCCGGCGGTCACGCCGACGATCTGGCCACCGCCGTGCTACTGGCAACATCGGCAAAAATACTTCTGGCGCCCGCGATGAACCCGCGCATGTGGGCAAACGTGGCGACACAACGAAATCTGGCGCAACTGAGTGCCGACGGTATCGCACTCGTTGGTCCGAATGAAGGCGAGATGGCAGAAGCGCACGAGCAAGGGCTGGGCCGCATGGCTGAACCGCTGGAGATCGCGGCGGCCGTTGAAAATCTACTGGCGAGACGTGCCATCGGCCTGCTGACGGGACGGCGCGTGCTCGTGACGTCGGGCCCGACGCACGAGCCGATTGACCCGGTGCGCTATATTGCGAACCGCTCGTCGGGCAAGCAAGGTCATGCGATAGCCGCCGCTGCTGCCGCAGCCGGCGCCGACGTCACGTTGGTAAGCGGTCCTGTGCAAGTGCCTGATCCACGCGGAGTCAAGATAGTCAAAGTTGAAAGCGCCCGTGAAATGCTCGATGCGGTCGAGCGTGCGTTGCCTGCCGACGTCGCGATTTTTGCTGCCGCGGTCGCAGACTGGCGTGTGGCCAATGCCGCCCAACAAAAACTCAAGAAGCAGCCCGGCAAATCGACGCCTGAGCTGCCATTGATTGAGAACCCGGACATTCTTGCAACTATCGCCAAGAAAAAATCGCAGCGGCCTAAATTGGTGATCGGATTTGCCGCTGAAACCGAGAATATTGCGGCGAATGCCAAGGCGAAGCTCGCGAAGAAAGGTTGCGACTGGATTCTCGCTAACGACGTCTCACCGCGGTCCGGTGTCATGGGTGGCGATCGCAACATGATCACGCTTGTCCAAACTTCGGGGATGGAGACCTGGCCGCCGCAGAGCAAGGAGGAGGTAGCATCCCGGCTCGTCGCGCGTATTTCGCAGGCACTCGGTGGAGAGTTATCGTGAACGTTATTGATATTCGTTTGATGCGTCTCGCTCATGGCAAGGGCCTGCCATTGCCAGCGTACCAGAGCGAGCATGCGGCGGGGCTCGACTTGCTTGCAGCGGTACCTTCCGCCGGCCCCGTCACAATCGCGCCTGCCGCCCGCGCTCTCGTTCCGACAGGATTGGCGATCGCACTCCCCGAAGGTTATGAAGCGCAGGTGCGACCGCGTTCGGGCCTCGCTGCCCGAGATGGTCTCACCATCCTCAACTCGCCCGGCACGATCGATGCAGACTATCGGGGCGAGATTCAGGTGCTGTTGGTCAATCTCGGTAGCGAATCGGTTGTTGTTTCTCGCGGCATGCGGATTGCACAGTTGGTTATCGCGCCAGTTGTGCGCGCTCATATTGTAGAGGCCGCATCTCTCGACAAAACCTCGCGCGGAAGCGGAGGATTCGGCTCGACTGGAGGTTGAGGCCCGCCAAATCTCTGAAATAGCGCCTAAGACACTGAATTCAGGCCCTTTCAGAAGGCCCGTTCACGGTCTGGACTCTTTCGGCGCGATTCGCCTTGGGGGTAAAGTCAAACGATTCGCGGCGCGGCGTGGCGGACGCCGCCTGCATCTCTGGGGCAAGCCTGAATGCCGGAGTCAATCCGGGCGGCGAACGAGAGGTTGCGTTCTCGTCCGTGGCGAGGCGGATTCCTCGCCGCCTTCGTCCTCGCAAGTCTTTTGAACCTGTACAGCGCGCCGGTCCGCGCCGAGGCAAAGCTCGGCACAACGCTGGTGGGCACCATGCATCGCGCGCTGGCGACCCTCCGGGAACAGGAGATCACGGCGTTGACGCTTGTCCTCGCCCTGCTCGGCTTTGCATTGCTTACAATCGTGGTCGTGTTTCGCATACGCCGAAACGCAGACCGTGCCGAGATCGATGCCCGCGATGAAGTCGCATCGTTGCGCGCTGATGTCGATCGGCTCAAAGCACTGCTGCTGTCAGAGCCACAGGTTCTTGTGACTTGGCCTGCCGCTTCCGAACAACCGGAGATCATCGGCGATACCGCAATGCTCGTGCCTGCGGCGACGCGCGAGCGCGTGCTCGCGTTCGGTACCTGGCTGGAGGCCTCGGCAGCGCAGCGTATGGAACAGGCCGTCGATACGCTGCGTAGCAACGGCCGCGGATTTGCGATGACCGTGACCAGCCGGACCGGCCACCCCGTCGAAGCCGAAGGGCGTGTCATTGCCGGCCGCGCCATCCTCCGTCTGCGAGACGTCAACGGGATCGAGCAGGAGCTGCTGGATCTAGCCGCGCGTCACGACGAGCTGCTGGGCGATGTCGAAGTCATGCGATCGCTTCTCGATACGCTGTCGGCGCCAGTCTGGGCTCGCGATACCGCCGGACGGCTGATCTTCGTCAATTCTGCCTACGCCCGCGCGGTCGAAGCTGAAAATCCCACCGATGCCGTCGCCCGCGAACTGGAGCTCCTCGATCAAAGCGCACGAACCGAAGTCTCTCGCGCGCGCACCACTGGCGCGACATACGTCGGGCGCGTTCCGGCGGTCGCGGCGGGAGTCCGCCGCGTATTCGACGTGGTTGATGCCTCGAGTGGGGCGGGCAGCGCGGGCATGGCCCTCGACCGCACCGAGGCGGAAATTCTGCGCGGCGAACTTGTCCGCATGACCGAAGCGCATCGTCGTGTGCTCGATCAGCTCGCGACCGGTGTCGCCGTATTCAATATCGATCGCAAGCTGACATTCTACAATGCCGCCTTCCGCTCATTGTTCGAGCTCGATGCAGGCTTCCTCGATCAGACGCCGACCGACGCGGCAGTGCTCGACATCCTCCGTGACAAGAGAAAATTGCCGGAGGAACAGAATTTCCGCCAATGGCGGCAGGAGTTGTACGAGGCCTATCGCGCAGTCGAACCGAAAGAGCATACTTGGCATTTGCCGGATGGCCGAACCTTGCGGGTCATCACCACGCCGAATCCCGAAGGTGGCGTGACTTATCTCTATGACGACGTGACCGAGCGACTCGACATGCATCGCCGCTACGATGCACTCATCAAGGTACAGAGCGAGACACTCGATCATCTAGCTGAGGCGGTGGCAGTCTTTGGAAGCGATGGTAGGGTCCGGCTGCACAATCCGGCGTTTCAACGCATGTGGAAGCTTTCGCACGAGGCGCTCGAGCAACATCCCCACATCGAGGCCATCACGGCCTGGTGCCAGGCGCTCCACGACGACAATACCATTTGGCGAAATCTCCGTGCCGCGGTGACCGCGATCGACAATCGCGAGCCGATCGCAGCCCGCATCGAGCGGCGTGACGGGGCGGTAATCGAGCTCGCGACTGTTCCGCTCCCCGACGGTGCCACGCTGCTTGCATTCCAGGACATGACTGACACGGTGAACGTCGAGCGTGCATTACGCGAGCGCAACGAAGCGCTAGAAACCGCCGACTCGATCAAGATCGACTTCGTACATCACGTGTCTTACGAGCTGCGCTCGCCGCTTACGAACATCATTGGCTTCGCAAACCTGCTCGGTGATCCTGCCTTCGGGCACCTCAACCCGAAGCAGGCGGAATATCTCGGCTACATCACCGCCTCGACCAATGCATTGCTGGCGCTCATCAACAACATCCTGGATCTTGCGACGATCGACGCCGGCGCGATGACGCTCAATCTCACCGACGTTGACATCCGCGCCAGCATGGAAGCCGCAGCAGAAGGCGTGCAGGACCGATTGGCCAAGAACCGGATCACGCTCGATATTCGTGCGCCGGCGGACATAGGCAGTTTCGTCGCCGACGAGCGCAGGCTGCGGCAGATCCTGTTTAATCTGCTTTCAAATGCAGTCGGCTTCTCGCCTTCGGCCGATATCGTGACTCTGGTCGCGGAACGGCGTGCGGACTCGGTCGTATTCACCGTGACCGATCATGGCCCGGGGATTGCGCCTGAAGCCAAGGATCACGTGTTCGACTGGTTCGAAACGGACTCCCGAGGCTCCCAGCATCGCGGGCCAGGACTGGGGCTTTCTCTGGTTCGCTCGTTCGTCGAACTGCATGGCGGTACAGTCTCGATCGAATCTGCGCCCGGCCAGGGGACGACCGTCACCTGCGTATTTCCGGTACAGCATGCAGCAAAGCGAACCGCGGCATGACCGCAATCCCTCTCGCGCTGGTGCGCGTGAAAACGCTCCACTAACATTTGCCGATCGATGAACCGGACACCGGCTCGCGGGAGGACCATATGAAAATCGATTGTGCCAGGATCGTGCGCATCGCTGCTTGCACCTCCGCAGCGCTCGTGCTCGCCGGTGCTGTTCTCAAATCGAGCGTTGCGCGTGCCGCTTGGCCCGACCATACGATCACGATCATCGTTCCGTTTCCGCCGGGTGGCCCCAACGACCTGCTCGGTAGGCTGCTGGCGGCCGAGCTGGCGCCGAAGCTCGGCCAGAACGTGATCGTCGAAAATCGGGCCGGCGCCGTCGGCAACATCGGTCTCGCGGCAGGTGCAAGGGCAGCGCCCGATGGCCACACACTGGTGGTCGTGACCGGCGTCGTGTTGATCAACCCGAGCGTCACCAAAGTTGCCTACGATCCGCTCAAAGATTTTGCGCCGATCGCGTATCTTGGCGCAGCGCCCAATGCCATCATCACCCGGCCCGCTTCGGGCATCACCAGCATCGCGGGCCTCATCGCAAAAGCAAAAGCCAATCCGGGCAAGATCACTTACGCAACGGCCGGACTTGGCAGCGTTTCTCAGCTCGCCGTAGAGTTGTTGAAACTGCGCGCCGGAATCGACATGACGCATGTGCCCTATAGCGGGGCTGCACCTTCGCTTCAGGCGGCCCTGCAGGGGACAACCGATATCGCCTCGGTCAGCATAGCGGGGCTGATCGGCCACATCCGATCCGGCACGCTCAAAGCGCTTGCGCAGACCGGCAGCGAACGCTGGATCGACCTACCCGATGTTCCGACGCTGCAGGAGGCTGGAGTCCCCAATGCGGTGGTTGAGACTTCACAAATGTTTCTCGCGCCGGCCGGCACGCCGCCGGATATCATCAAGCGGCTGAGCGAAGAGACCCGCCTGATCCTGCGGAAGCCGGACGTGAAGGAGAAAATGCTCAAAGCCGGCTTCCTCGTGAAATACGAGGGGCCGGGTGAGCTGCACGCGCGTATGGTCCGTGAAATGCCGGTCTGGAGGGAAATCGTTGAGCGCGCCGGCCTTGCGAAACAGTAAGCCGCTTATTGCATTGAACGCGATTCTGGCGTGAGAAAGCGACATCCGCTATCGGATGATCCGATGTTTCCCACCGCACCAGGCAACTACAACTTCAACGCGGCCTTGGCCGACGAAGGAGGCACTTACCGGCTGATGGCGGATATCGCCGCAGTGATCGAGCCCGGCG
>DATBTA010000141.1:0-7457 GCA_036559505.1 Pseudolabrys sp.
TGCCACCCGCCGCTTTTCTTAGTTGCCGAGATTGGGCGCGATCTTCTTGCAGGCCTCGACCAGGCCCTGCACAGCCGCGGCCGATTTTTCGAACATCGCGCGCTCGCCGCCGTTGAGCTCGATCTCGACAATGCGCTCGACCCCCTTGGCGCCAATCACGACCGGTACGCCGACATAGAGGTCCTTGATGCCGTATTCGCCATTGAGCCAGGCGGCACAGGGCAGCACACGTTTCTTGTCGAGCAGGTAGCTCTCCGCCATAGCGATCGCCGAAGCTGCCGGTGCATAAAAAGCCGAACCCGTCTTGAGCAGATTGACGATCTCCGCCCCGCCGTTTGCGGTGCGCTTCACGATCTCATCGACGCGCGTCTGCGTGGTCCAACCCATCTTCACCAGGTCGGGCACCGGGATTCCGGCGACCGCCGAATAGCGGATCAGCGGCACCATGGTGTCGCCGTGCCCGCCGAGCACAAAGGCGGTCACGTCTTCGACCGAGACATGAAATTCGTCGGCGAGGAAATACCGGAAGCGGGCGGAGTCCAGTACGCCTGCCATCCCGACGACCCGCTGCTGCGGCAGGCCGCAGCTCTTTTGCAGGGCCCAGACCATCGCATCGAGCGGGTTGGTGATGCAGATGACGAACGCATCCGGTGCGTATTTCTTGATACCGGAGCCGACCTGTCCCATCACCTTCAGGTTGATGTCGAGAAGATCGTCACGGCTCATGCCCGGCTTGCGCGGGACCCCCGCGGTGACGATGCACACGTTGGCTCCCTCGATGGCGTCATAGCTGTTGGTGCCGACGAACTTGGCGTCGAAATCGTTGACCGGCGAGGACTGGGCGATATCGAGGGCCTTCCCCTGCGGGATTCCTTCCATGACGTCGAACATCACGACGTCGCCGAGTTGCTTGAGGCCAATGAGATGCGCCAGCGTGCCGCCGATCTGGCCGGCACCGATCAACGCGATTTTGTTACGCGCCATGGTGGGAAAACTCTCGACTTGCTGCTGCCGCGGAGCACGGCCGCGTGGTGGTTAACCGGTTAGGTTTGGCCCGACAAGGCACCAAAACCCGGGCGTTGCGCCTTTGTATACATTATACCAGCAAACGAAAGGCGCCGAGTCCAGAGCCAAAATGGATCAGGTCTCGACGATTTCCCCGGCGTCGAACGCGGGGCCCTGTCTGGATCCGTGCGGAAGGCCGAGATAAGCCTGTGACCGCATCTCGATCAGGCGCGAAGCGGTGCGCTTGAACTCGTTGGCCTCGTAGCCTTCCGTCGCGGTGTAGAGCTGGTCGGGTTGTGCCCGCGCCGAAGCCAGCAGCTTCACTGCATTGTCATAGAGGGTGTCGATCAGAATGATAAAGCGCTTGGCCTCGTTTCTCTGGGCGTAGTCCATCACCGGAATATGGTCGATGATGACGGTATGGAACTCGTGCGCGATCCTGAGATAGTCGCCAGCCGCCAGCGGCTGCGCGCATAGATCGTCGAACGAAAATCGCGCGACGCCCATCGCCGCTTTTGGTATGCGCACCGGGTGTCCTTTGACCGTCAGCGCCTGCGGCGCGCCGACATGACCGCCGGCAAGCCGCCGCCAGGCCTCGTCAAGCGAGGTATCGGCTTTCTCATCGTCCGGCACGTACCAGGTCGGAACGCCAGTGAGTTTTTCCAGCCGAAAATCGACACGCGCCTCAAGCCGGACAACCTCGCAGCGGCGCTCGAGCAGGGCAATGAAAGGCAAAAACAAGGCACGGTTGAGCCCGTCCTTATAGAGGTCGCTCGGTGCAAGGTTCGACGTCGCGACCACGACCACGCCAAGTTCGAACAGCCGCGTGAATAGCCGTCCGAGGATCATGGCGTCGGCAATATCGGTGATATGAAATTCGTCGAAACACAAAAGCCAGCTTTCTTCCGCAATTGCGGCGGCGGTGCGCTGGATCGGATCGCGTTCGTTGACCTCGCCGTTCTTGATCTCCTGCCGGTAGACGTAAACGCGCTCATGCACGTCGGCCATGAATTCATGGAAATGCACGCGACGCTTGCGCACGACTGCGCTGGTCTCGAAAAAGAGATCCATCAGCATCGTCTTGCCGCGGCCGACCTCTCCGTAAACGTAGAGGCCCTTAAGGGGCGTGCCCGCCTGTTCGCGCTTTCCGAACAGCCAGCCGAGCGATGACGATTTGCGCGCCAGCCGATGCTGGTCGATGCGCTGCTCGAGCGCTGTCAGTTGCCGGCCGAGCATTGCCTGGCCGGGATCGGCCTCAATCTTTCCGGCCGCGACAAGCGCCGCATAGCGTGTGCTGAAGGTTTCAGACATGAGACCAGGAGCAGAAGGTGGGCTTGCGACACCTATGGCGAACGAGGACCCCTGTAAATCAGGACCGGATTTAGGTCCGGTATATTGCGCACAAAACCTGCGGTAATCCCTTGGTAGGTATGCGTTTTTTGTGGATGAGGGTTTCCGTGAATGACACTATGTCGAATTCTTGCTGCAATGCACCATATCCTCTTAAAGGTTGCGATTCGGGAACCGCCGCGCCGCAGCCTCCGGAAACACTGCCAAGCAGGGGCGACCATTTTTTGAGGAGAGCCAATATGGATGAGCCTTTGCCCGATGGCGGCGTAATCCGCAAATTGTGGGTGGGCGAAACCGACGCCTATCGCGACCACTTGCTCCGTCTCGATCGCGAAAGCCGCAACCGGCGCTTCTCGGGCGCGGTTTCGGATGAATCGGTCGCGCGGCACGTAGCCTCGGCTGGCGGATTCGGTGTGGTGCTCCATGGCTTTTTTGTCGACGGCGTGTTGCGGGGCGCCGCCGAGCTTCGCTCGATTGGCCCCGTGTTCGCGCGCGAGGGTGAAGCCGCCTTCAGCGTCGAGTTGCCGTGGCAGAGTCATGGTGTTGGCACGGTCCTGCTCGAGCGCACGCTTTTGAGCGCGCGCAATCGTGGGATCAAGCTGTTGCGCATGCACTGTCTCGCCGACAACCGGCGCATGCAGCAGTTAGCCGATAAGTTTGAAGCTGATCTCAAGTTCGATTTCGGCAGCGTGGTCGGGCAAGTCGATCCCCCGCGTTTTACCTTGCTGTCGTTGACGCGTGAGATGGTCACCGATGCCCACAGCGTCGCGACTGCCGTCCTCGACGTACAGTCCAGACTGCTCAATCCGGCATGATGTCAGCTGTTGAGCGGATAGCCCGCCTCGACCACATACGGGCCGCCTCCGACGGACGCGCGCGACGAGAACAGCACGAAGCGTGAGACCCTGAACCGCGACGTACGAAAGTAGCCGCGGGCTGAAAGATATTCGGCGACCTGCTGGCTGGATGATTCACGCAGGCGCGCCAACGTAACGTGTGGCGTGAATTTGCGACCTTCTGGCTCGAGCCCGATGCGTTGCATCAGGCGTTCGTGTTCCGCCTGCACATCGAACAGCGCCTGTGCCGGGGCGACACTGGCGACGACCGCGCGTGGCTTGCGGCCGCCGAACGAGGTCAGCCCCTCCATGTAAAGCTCGAAAGCACCGCGTTTTACGCGTCCAAGCATAGACGCAACCTCATGTGCGATGTTGTCATCGACGTCGCCGATGAACCGCAAGGTCAGATGATAATTCTCGGGATCGATCCAGCGGGCGCCAGGCAATCCGCCGCGCAAGGTTGCCAAGGCCTGTCCGACATCAGGAGGAATCTCAACGCCTGTGAAGAGACGCGGCATGACCAGATTTCCAATCACGAGGCGCGCGCAGCGCGCGCCCTGACAATCAGTTCTTCAACCCGCGGCAGGATGCGCGCCACGATCATGTCGACGCCGGCTGCATTGGGGTGCAGGCCATCTGCCTGATTCAATTTGGAATCCGCGGCCACTCCTTCAAGGAAAAATGGATAGAAGACGACCGAGTGAGTCGAGGCAAGCGCCGGATAGATGGAATCGAAATCGCGCGTGTATTCGGGCCCGAGATTGCGCGGCGCCTCCATCCCCGCCAGGAGGACAACGATACGTCGATCGGCAAGCTTGCGTAGAATCGCATCGAGCGCGGCCTTCGTGACCTTCGGATCAAGGCCGCGCAGGGCATCGTTGGCCCCAAGCTCCAGGATGACGGCATCGGTGCCGTCCGGGACAGACCAGTCCAGGCGGCTCAGTCCTCCCGAGGCGGTATCGCCCGACACGCCGGCATTCGCAATTGTCGCGGCGACGCCCTTCGTGTTCAGTGCCCGCGCGAGCTTTGCCGGGAATGCATCTTCGGCTGGCAGGCCAAAGCCGGCCGTCAGCGAATCTCCGAGAACGACGACGCGAATCGGCTTGTCGGCCGCGCTCGTGGCCGCAACGGGCAAAAATGCACAAAAGAACGTGAGCAGCAGCCAGTATGCAAGGCGCTGGACCCGGACGGGGTTCCTCCCATATGAGCGAGGCTGCGGAAAATGAGGTCCCATGACAAATAGCTCCCAGGCGGGCCCGGCCATTGCGCTTGCCGGTGTTAATCTCTCGCTCGGGCAGGGGGCGGCCCGTGTACATATCCTCAAAGATATCGACCTGCATATAGGGAGCGGCGAGGCAATTGGCCTCGTTGGACCATCCGGCTCAGGCAAATCGACCTTGCTGATGGTAATGGCCGGCCTCGAACGTGCCGATTCTGGGAACGTGACGGTCGCCGGCGAGAGCCTCGGCGCCCTCGATGAAGACGCACTTGCCCAATTTCGCGGCCGCCATGTGGGGATCGTTTTCCAGTCGTTTCATCTGATCCCGACAATGACGGCGCTTGAAAATGTCGCCGTGCCTTTGGAACTGGCAGGGATTGCCGAGGCACATGCGCAGGCGCGCGACGAGCTCGCCGCTGTCGGATTAAGCGACCGGCTCGACCACTATCCCGCG
The DNA here is from genome assembly GCA_036559505.1 of Pseudolabrys sp. Classification (GTDB taxonomy): domain Bacteria; phylum Pseudomonadota; class Alphaproteobacteria; order Rhizobiales; family Xanthobacteraceae; genus Pseudolabrys. The sequence continues at coordinate 4,865 of DATBTA010000141.1, forward strand.
CAATTATCAGGCGGCGAGCAACAGCGCGTGGCGGTCGCGCGCGCGCTCGCGCCGAATCCCGCGATCATCGTCGCAGACGAGCCGACTGGAAACCTGGACGAGGATACGGGCAAGCAGATCATCGAGCTTTTGTTTGCCGGCCACGCCAGGCGCCAATCGACGCTGGTGCTCGTCACACACGACCCGGCGCTCGCCGCCCGGTGCGCACGCGTCGTGCGTCTGCGGTCGGGTCGAATCGACGGCATGGGCGTGTCGTGACCGCAAGATCCAACGGCAGCTGGCTGCCCCTGCGCTTCGCGTTGCGCGAACTGCGTGCGGGGGTTCGCGGCTTCTACGTTTTCATTGCCTGCATCGCGCTGGGCAGCATGGCGATCGCCGGCGTCGGATCGCTGGCTGCGAGCCTTGCCGACGGCCTGGCGCGCCAAGGTCAGGTTATACTCGGCGGCGACCTCGCCTTCACGCTGATCCAGCGTGAAGCAACCCCGCAGGAAATGGCATTTCTGGATGCCCGCGGCAGAACGTCGAGCGTTGCGACCATGCGCGCGATGGCCCGTACGACGGGCGGCCAGGCAACACTGGTCGAGCTGAAGGCGGTCGACGCCGTCTATCCGCTGTTCGGAGAAGCGACGCTCGATCCCCCCGGACCGGTGTTCGATGCACTGACCGAGCACGACGGAATTTTCGGCGGCGTCGCCGACCCGACGCTGATGGCACGGCTCGAGATCAAGCCGGGAGCACGGCTCACCATTGGCGGCGCCACGATCGAAATTCGTGCCGCGCTTGCCGATGAGCCCGACAAGCTCGCGGGCGGCATCGGCTTCGGGCCTCGTCTGCTGGTGACCCAGGACGCCCTGCGTGCGACCGGGTTGTTGCAACCGGGCAGCCTGGTGCGGTGGCATTATCGTCTGCGGCTTCCAGCCAACAATGCATCCGACGACAATGCAAAGGCTGTGGCAGCGCAGGCGCGCACGCAATTGCCGGAAGCCGGTTGGGACATCCGCAGCCGGAGCAACGCGTCGCCGCGCCTTGAACGCAATGTCGAGCGCTTCACCCAGTTTCTCACCATCGTCGGCCTGACCGCGCTCCTCGTCGGCGGTGTCGGCGTCGGCAATGCGGTAAAAAGCCATCTCGATCGGCGCCGCGACACCATCGCCACCATGAAGGCGTTGGGCGCCAGCGGACGCCGCGTCTTCGTGATCTATCTCACGCAGGTCGTATTGCTTGCGATCGCCGGCGGCATCGCCGGCGCTGTCATCGGGGCGGCCCTGCCCTTCCTGATCCGATGGACGTTCGGCGCAATCATCCCCTTGCCAATCGTACCGGCGCTGCATCCAGGGGAGCTCGTGCTGGCAATCGTCTACGGCGTTCTCACGGCGCTCGCCTTTGCGCTGTGGCCGCTCGGACGCGCACACGATGTGCCGGTCGGCGCACTTTTCCGGGACATGGTGGCTCCGCAACTGCGCTGGCCGCGCAAAGGCTATGTCGCGCTTACGGCTCTCGCGGTCGTCGTTCTCGCCGCGCTCGCCGTGCTGCTGGCCTATGACCGGCGCGTTGCCGTTATTTACGTCGGCACCGCAGCGGCCGTGTTCGTGCTGCTGCGCGTGGTCGCCGTGCTGTTGATGATGGTGGCCAAACGTTTACCGCGCCCACATTCGGCGGGTCTGCGAATGGCGATCGCCAACATCCATCGTCCGAGCGCATTGACCCCGACAATCGTGCTCTCGCTTGGGCTGGGTATCACGCTGCTGGTGACCGTTATCGAGATCGATGGCAACCTCCGCCGGCAATTCGCGAATGAGTTGCCTGCGAGGGCACCCTCGTTCTATTTCCTCGATATCCCGGCCGACCAGACCGAGCGCTTTGAGACCTTCATCCGCGCTCACGCGCCGTCGGCAAAGCTTGACGACGTGCCGATGTTGCGCGGCCGGATCATTTCCGCCGGCGGCATGCCGGCGGAGAACATCAAGCCGCGGGACGACGCAGCCTGGGTGCTGCAGAGCGACCGCGGTATCACTTATGCCAGCGAAGTCCCGACTGGGTCGCGGCTGGTCGAGGGGCAGTGGTGGGGCAAAGATTACAATGGACCGCCGCTGGTCTCCTTCGAGAAACGACTAGCCGACGGGCTCGGCCTCAAGCTCGGCGACCCGGTGACCGTGAACGTGTTTGGCCGCAACATCACCGCCACCATCGCCAATATGCGTCTGGTCGACTGGGAGAGTCTTGGGATCAATTTCGTCATGGTGTTCTCACCAAACGCTTTTGCCGGGGCGCCCCATTCAAACCTCGCGACTTTGACATATCCGGGAGGCGGGACGCCCTCACAAGAAGCCGCCACGATCCGGGCCGTGGCCGAGTCATTCCCGATGGTCACCGCCGTACGCGTAAAGGAGGCGCTGGAAGCGATCGGCAGTATTGTGGCCAACCTAGTGCTGGCCATCCGCGGCGCCAGCGCCGTTACGCTTGTCGCTGCCGCGCTGGTGCTCGGCGGGGCGCTCGCGGCCGGCCATCGCCATCGGGTTTATGACGCGGTGATCCTGAAAACGCTTGGCGCGACGCGACGCCATCTGATTTCGGCCTACGGGATCGAGTACCT
>DATBTA010000142.1:0-2930 GCA_036559505.1 Pseudolabrys sp.
TATTGGAAGATGCCCAGTGCGCGATGATCGTCTGTCGCTCCGATCAGAAACAGCCACGCATCGAAGAACGGGTTCGTCCGCATCGTTCTCTCCCCGCTGACAGCAGATCACTGCAGGCCTTGCAGCGCGGCACCAAGTTTATTTGCTCCTGCCATGTTGGCCAAGCGTTCATACCGGGCCGTCGATCCGGCACACTCGATCGTGAACGGAGCTTTTGATCGCGGGGTAGATACCGCCCGATGCGGGTAGTTCATTAGCGGGCTTGTCGGACGTCGGTGAGAACCGCTACCAATATTGGCAAACACCATGGTTCAACGGGTCGGGCACTGATGTCGGCTAATCGCGGTGAAGTCCCGCCGATTCTCGCGCAAAAGCATTACAGCACGCCGTCGGCGTTTACGCCGGAAAGCCTGCTGCGCGAGGCGCGCCGCCAGAAGCGAATTGCCGACGACCGCATTCCTGCAATTTGCATCCTGGACCCCGACGGCGACATGCTCCGCCATCTGCTTGCCCGTGGTGAGGCCCGGCCTGAGCCGGCATGGGCGTGCTATCACACACAGCTATTTTCTTTCAGTCGCGGCGGGATCGATTTCGGAATTGTGGGCTGCGCCGTCGGCGCCTCATTTGCCGTGCTTATCGCCGAGGAAATGTTCGCATCGGGCTGCGAATTGCTGATCAGCGTGACATCCTCTGGCCAGATCGTGCCCGTGCGTCCGCCGCCTTATTTCATATTGATAGAACGCGCGCTGCGCGACGAAGGCACGAGCTATCATTATATGGCTGCATCCGAATATTCCCACGCGGACGCTGCATTGATCGCGGCGCTCGATGACGCGTTTGGCAAGTTGCCGGTGCCGGTTCTTACCGGCGCCACCTGGACAACCGATGCCCCGTTCCGCGAGACCCAGCCGGCGATCGACGCCATGCGCGAAAAAAATCTGATGGCCGTCGAGATGGAAGCGGCGGCGCTCTATGCGTTTGCGCAAGTACGACAAAAGCCTGTGCTGTGCTTTGCCCATGTCACAAATCAGATGGGCCGCATCGATGGCGATTTCGAGAAGGGTGAAGCAGACGGCAGCAAAGACGCGCTGGATCTGATCGCGATCGCAGCCGATCGCCTGCGGTCACGGCTCCGCCCGTGAGCGTCGCCGCGATCGGAATCATGTGCAAGGCGCCCCAGCCGGGCCACGCAAAAACACGACTCGCAAAGGCGGTCGGCGCGGTTGCCGCCTCGGAACTGTCCGCCTGCTTCTTGCGCGACGTTGCCGCGGCCATCGAAGCGGTGCCCGAAACTCTGGGCAGGCGTGGCTACGGCGTCTATGCCCCGGCAGGAGCCGAACACGTGCTGCGTGAGCTGTTTCCGGAAAAGTTCGGGCTGTTGCTGCAGGACGGCCAGGACCTCGGAGAAGCGCTGTTCGGCGCCACGCGCGATCTGTTGCTTGCAGGACACGACTGCGTGCTGCTGGTCAACGGCGACAGCCCAACACTACCTTCCCGTTTCCTGATTCAGGCAATCGAAGCGCTGCGCAATGCGGGCGACCGGATGGTGCTTGGGCCCGCGAGCGACGGTGGCTACTACCTCATTGGCTTGAAACGTCCGCACAAGGAATTGTTCACGCAAATTGCGTGGGGAACAGAAACGGTATTTGGCCGCACACGCGAGCGCGCCGCGGACATTGGACTTGCGGCCACGTTGCTTCCGGAATGGTATGACATCGACGATATTGAAACGCTGGGTTGGCTGCGCGACGAGCTCGCCGGCAATTCGACGCGATTTCAGGGCGGCAGCCCCGCGTCAGCCACGCGGGCGTTTCTTGCGACCGCGCCGCCGGCGCGCGCGCGATCTTTATGAGTCAGCTCGCGCCATCCGCCGGAAAAGAGCCGCCGCTTTATGTCCTGGCCGGCATCGGCGCGATATTCGCAGGCCTGACCCTGGTGACACCGTTCGCCTTCCAGGCCGGCGGCGACAATGCCTTTATTGCCCTGGCCATTCCCGCAAGCCTGTTGACGCTTGCGGCAACACAAGCAGCCGGGCGTACATCGGCAAAGCGCGCCCTTTGGCTGATTTTCGGCATCGGGATAATGCTGCGGGTCTACGTGCTGCTGTTCGACCCGCTCCTGTCCACCGACATCTTTCGTTACATCTGGGATGGCAGGGTTCAGGCGGCCGGCATCAACCCTTATCGCTATTTTCCCGCCCACGACGCGCTCGCGCAGCTGCGCGATGCGACGATCTTTCCCAGGATCAATCGGGCCGATTACGCCGTCACGATCTATCCGCCGGTCGCGGAATTCTTCTTTCTGATCGTCACGCGCATCGGCGAAACCGTCAACGTCATGCGTCTGGCCTTGCTCGGCTGCGAGGCTGTGAGCGTCGCTTTGATCGTGCTGTTCTTGCATCGCATGCAACGGCCGATCACTCTCGTGGTCGCATATTTCTGGCATCCCCTTCCGATCTGGGAGATTGCCAATAACGGCCACATCGATGCGCTGGCGGTCGCGCTCATGCTGCTCGGTTTGTGGGTCGCCCTGACCGGGTATGCAATGCGCGGGGCGCTTTCGATAGCGCTCGGGGCGCTGGTGAAGCCATATGTGGCGCCGGCGCTGGCTTCGATCTGGCGCCCGTGGGACTGGAAGATACCGCTTGTCGTGATCGCAGCAATCGCACTTTGTTATCTTCCGTATCTTTCCGTGGGCTGGGGAGTCTTCGGTTTCCTGACCCAAGGATATCTGACGGAAGAGGGCATCGTTTCCGGTAACGATCTCTGGGCGCTTTCCGTCTGGCGTCTCGTTTTCGGCACGCATCGCGGCGACGTTGCCGTCTACGCGATCGTGGCAGCGTCGATCAGGCTGGTGATGATGCTTTCGACCGCGCGCCGCCGGGACAGGACAATCGCATCGAGCCTTATGGACACGAATATGCTGTTGCT
>DATBTA010000143.1:0-9582 GCA_036559505.1 Pseudolabrys sp.
CTCGTCGACCTGAGCGGACGCGTCAGCGCCCGGAGTCTTTGGCCCAAACAAGTTCGAGAAGCTGGAGGAGGTTGAGCATCCCGCCAGCCACAGGCCGGCGGCGGCGATGATCAGGGGTCGGGCAATTCCAGTAAGCATGTCAAAGCCTTGCGGAAACGCCCGAAAAACGGGACGGTGTCAGGCTAGGGGAGGATGGTTAAGAATTCTTCACCTTATCGGAACTTCGGCTTTTCGCGGCAAACAGCTCCCGGCCAGCCTCGCCGCCGCTGTTGGCGCTAGAAATAGCCGTTCATATGCAGGCGCACGATCACCGGCAGCAGGATGACCACGAACAGCACCGGGAAGATGCAAACCATCATCGGCACCGCGAGTTTCGCCGGCAGCGCATAGGCCTTTTCTTCCGCCATCGAGAGCCGCTTGTGGCGCATGTCGTCACTGTACACGCGCATGGCATCGGTGATGCTCGAGCCGAGATCGATCGATTGGTTGATCAAGGTGGCGAAGGCTCTCGACTCCTCGAGTGCGAGACGGTCGGCAAAATGCTCAAGCGCCTCCTTGAGCGGCCGGCCGGCGCGGATCTCGAGATTGGTCAAGTGGATATTGGCAGTAAGCGACGGGTAGCTCGGCCCCAACTCGCGCGAGACACGTTCGAGCGAGGCCTCCATCGAGAGCCCCGAGTCCGCGCATACAACGAGCAGATCCATGAAATCCGGAAAGCCTGAACGATGTTCGAGCTTGCGCGCCGAGATGCGCTTGTCGATGTACATGCTCGGGCCGACATAGCCGGCAACCCCGCCGGCGATCACCATCAACCAGAGAAACGTCCCGCCACTCGATCTCACGAGCGGCAGAAGCATGAAGATCGCAGCAGCGAGACCGACCGCCAACGCCGTACGCGCAATGAAAAAGAAGGCAACGCCGCGAGGGTCGTAGATACCGGCCTGCACGAGCCGCCGGCGCAGCACCTTCATGTTCTCGTCGTTTGCTGACCCGTAATGCTTCGTCGTGTACTCGATCAGCCTGGCGACTGTCTTCTGGCTTGAATGCTGCAGCGAACGCGAATGATTGGCCTTGCGCTCTTCGTCGGTCAGGATGCGCTCGGTGCGCCGCTTGACCGAACCACGAACGCGAATCGCCGCCATTACGGAAAAGGCCAAGGTGCCGGCAGCAAGAAAGACCAGCAACCCCATCACAATGGTGTTGCTGTCCTGCAGCATGTTCCCGAATACCGTGACCACCGTGTCCATGGTCAGATCCTGAAGTTGACCATGCGGTACATGATGAAATTGCCGACGCTCATCCAGCAACCTGCGAGAGTGAGAGCGATTTTCGTCAGGTTCTGATCCCAGACACTTGCGTAGAAGCTGGGAACGAGAAAATGAATGACGGCAAACATCCCGATCGGCAGCGACGAAAGAATCAGCGCGGAGGCGCGACCCTCGGCGGCCAGTGCGCGAATCTTGCGGCGCATCTTGAAGCGATCGCGGATGACCGATGAAAGATTTTCGAGAATTTCGCCCAGGTTACCGCCGGTCGATCGCTGAATCGCGACCGCGGTAACGAACAGAGGCAAATCATCAGTGCCCACGCGGAAGTACAGGTTGCGCATCGCGGTTTCGAGATCGGAGCCGTAGGTCATTTCGTCCGAGACGATGCCGAACTCCGAGCCGATCGGGTCGGGCATTTCTTTCCCGACCATCGTGATTGCGATGGGCACTGGATGGCCGGCGCGCAACGACCGGACGATCATGTCGATGGCATCCGGAAACTGCGCGCTAAACTTTTTCTGGCGGCGGTTGCGCAGGATCCTCAGCACCAGCGGCGGCAGCGCCACGCCGCCGACAAGGGTGGCGACCGTCGCTTGCGTCAGCGTGCCGTGAGAGAAGAGAACAGCCGCGAACATCGCGACCATGCCGAGCAGGATGAGGAGCACCAGGCGGCCGAGACCGATCGAAAGCCCCGACTGCAGCAGCAACTGATTGAGATTGACAATCGGCAACCGGTAGTCGCCGCCGCTGGTCAAACCTCGCTCGCGACGCAACTGCACCAGCACGCTTTCGCGGTCGGTTTTGTCCGACATCACCTTGAGGCGGCGATTGATCTTCTTGCGGTAGGAGGCGTTGCTGTAGACAAGCAGGTACACGCCTTCGGCAAACATCGCCGCCGAAAGGCCGATGAAGACGTAGAACAGATAGATCGAATTAAAGTTGGCCATGACCGCTCAGAGCTGCTTCGAGGGGTCGAAAAAGCTGCCAGGAATGGTGATTCCCAAATTCGTAAGGTGAGAAAGGAAGCGCGGGCGCACGCCCGTCGCCTGGAAGTATCCCTGCACGGTCCCGTCGGGGGCGGTGCCGGAGCGCACGAATTTGAAGATTTCCTGCATCTGGATGATGTCGCCCTCGAGCCCGGTCACTTCGGCAATCGAGGTCACCTTGCGCTTGCCATCCGACTGGCGCTGCAGCTGGACGATAAGCTGGATGGCGTTCGCAATCTGGCTGCGGATCGAGGCAACGGTCATTGGCAAGCCCGCCATACCAATCATCTGCTCGAGACGCGAGATTGCGTCACGCGGCGTATTGGCGTGAATCGTCGCCATCGAACCTTCGTGACCCGTGTTCATCGCCTGCAACATGTCGAAGGCTTCTTCACCACGGCACTCGCCAAGGATGATGCGATCGGGACGCATACGCAGCGCGTTCTTCACAAGTTCGCGCTGACGGATTTCGCCTTTGCCTTCGATATTCGGCGGGCGCGTTTCCATGCGGCCCACATGCGGCTGTTGCAGCTGCAATTCCGCCGCGTCTTCGATCGTGAGCAGACGCTCTTTTTCAGAAATGAAGGCCGACAGTGCGTTGAGCATCGTGGTCTTGCCGGAGCCGGTACCACCGGAGATGATCGTGGTGACGCGCGACTTCACGGCGGCCGCAAGCAACTCGGCCATCGGCGGTCGCAGCGCGCCGACATCGACCAGTTTGGTCAGGTTGAACGGCTTCTTCGAGAATTTACGGATCGACACCAGCGGACCATCGACGCCGATCGGCCGAACGGCAACGTTGACGCGGGAGCCGTCCTGCAGGCGCGCGTCGCAGAGCGGATGCGATTCGTCGACGCGTCGTCCGACCGCGGACACGATCTTATTGACGATGCGCAACAGGTGATTCTCATCCTTAAATCGCACTGACAACGGCTCAAGTACGCCGGCACGCTCCACGTAGACGCACTCGTGGCCGTTGATCAGGATGTCGTTGATGGTCGGATCCTTGAGCAGCGGCTCAAGCGGACCAAGGCCGGTCATTTCATCGAGGATTTCAGAAACGAAATCGCTCAATTCCTGTGTGTTGAGAGGCAGGCGCTCCACCAGCACATATTGCGAGACGAGCTGCTGCACATGCCGGCGGATTTCCTCTTCCGGGACCTTGTCCAGTGCGGAAAGGTTGATCTCCTCGATCAAACGCCGATGCAGGCGCACCTTGGCGTCGAGCAACTTGTCGCTGAGCAGCGGGCTTTCCGCCTGCGGGGCGGCAGCGCCCTGTTCGCCCCCTGTCTCAGGAAAGACTGTCCAGGACACGCCTTCGAGCGCCGTCGATTCTTCCGTCGGCGTCGACGGCGTCTCAGAAGTTGTGGCACGACGAGTGGTAAAGCGGCCTACCATCTTAGCCTACCATCGGAATTTTGAGTTTTTTCAGAAACGGCACGTGCGAGCTCTCGCCGGCTGATTTCGACGGCGAATCCATCACGAGTTTCTTGAGCTCAGCGGTAATCTTGTTACCGGGCTTGACCTCGTCGAGCGGAACGCCGCGGTCGATCGCCTCCCGAACAAGCGCGTAGTCGTTGGGAATTGCGCTCAGGAATGCGTCGCCAAGCGTCTGCGCAAGGTCACCGCGCCGCAGACCTGAGTCGAACACTTTCTGAGCGAAACGGTTGACGATCACTCGCGGGTTTGGTCCCTCGCCCAGACGCTCTCTGATCGCCGCCACCAGTTGCTTGGCGTGACGCAGGCCCGGAACGGTGGTTTCGCTGACGATGAACAGCTTGTTCGAGCCGAGCAGAACGCTGTCGGTCCACGAGAACCATGTGCGCGGCATGTCGAAAACGACATATTCGAAATTGGTGGACACGAGGTCGAGCAGTCGCGTTACGACGTCGGGATCGAACGAACGCATCTCGGCAGGCCGGTTCGGCGCGGCAACGACCGCGAGACCGGACGGATGGTACGAGAGCATTACTTCCAACAACTGCCGGTCGAGACGATCCGGACGCGGCTCGATTTCCGCAAGGTTGAGACGCGGCTCAAGATCGAGATAGTCGGCGACCGAGCCATGTTGAAAGTCGAGGTCGACAAGGCAGGTCGAGGGCTTCGCGCGCGGACCACCGCTGTTAAGCAGGATCATCGCTGTCTGCACGGCAAGTGTTGTCACTCCGGCACCGCCGACTGCGGGCAGAAATGTGTAGATCTTGGCTTCGGTCGGCTCGGCACCGCCGCCGGCACCCTTTGACACGCGTGCACACGCGCGGACCAGATCGATCGGCTCAACCGGCTTGACCAGAAAGTCCGCAACGCGCATCTGCAGCAGGACCCGCGCGACGTTTTCGTCGAACGTCTGGGTCACCGCGATGACCGGCGGCCAATTGCCGATCCGTGCCATCAGCCGCGCAAGAGCGGCCATCTCTTCCGCGCGGCCGGCATCGAAATCGAGCACCACGACGGTCGCATCAGATATCTCGAGCGTGTCGCCTTGCTCGGCGAGACGGCCGGACGCGACCGAAAGCTCGATTGCCGATGACGCGCCAAACGTCGAACGCACTGAACTGTCGAACTCCGCGTCGGCGGTAAGAACCACCACGCGGGTCCGATTCGTGTTGGCATTGCGTCCAATCCGCATGGCGCGACCGAAGACTTATTTCACGGGTGCCGCCGGCGCCGTCGTGGCAGGCCCAACCGGACCTGGGCTCGAGGCGGCAGGTGCGGCATCCTGATACGTGCTGGATGTGCCGATACCGCGTGGCGTGATGACCTTGTTGGTGCGGTAACGTTCGAACGCGCTTTCAATCCTCGCACCATTGAAAGCGATATTGCGATTGGCGCTCGCGCGCGGCCATGGATCGACCATGTGCGTCACGACGTTGGTCGCGACGGCATTGCCGCCAGACTTGGCAATGGTATCGCGGCGATCAAGATACTCCGAACAGCCGCCAAGAATGGCGAGCACGGTGGCAAGCGCGAGTGTGCGCATCGCTTTACTGAACGGCCGCATTGGATTCTCCCTTCGGTAGATCGAGCATGTGACCGGTGAACGGCTTGTCCGCGGCGATCGCGATCCGGGCCGTCTTCGGCGTCAGGTCCTTTGCCTGTTCTCGAGTGACTTCGGTCTTCCCGAGCAGGAAGAAGTCGACGTCATTCGGCGGCAACGTGTCGTCGGTCGGCGCTTTGATCTCGTCGCCAGGCCGCGCCGGACGCACAATGTGCGGCGTGACAATGATGACGAGGTCTGTCTCGTTCTTCTGGTACGACTTGCTGGAGAACAACGCGCCGAGCACCGGGACGCTGCCAAGCCAAGGCAGTTGCTCGATCGCATTTTTGCCGTCGCTCTGCAGCAGCCCGCCGATCACAAAGCTCTGGCCGTCGCGCAGCTCCACCGTCGTCGATGCGCGGCGCACGATCAGTGCGGGCACCGAGATGCCGTTACTCACCGTCACTGTATGAGTTGTATCGATCTGGCTGACTTCCGGCTCGATACGCATGTTGACTAGGCCTCCGCCGAGCACGGTCGGTGTAAAGGCAAGGCCGACACCGTATTTCTTGTAGTCAACGGTGACGCTGCCGAAGGACCCAGAAACCGGGATCGGGTATTCGCCGCCAGCGAGAAAGCTTGCGGTATCACCGGACAACGCCACCAAATTGGGCTCGGCAAGGCTGCGCGCGATGCCTTTCTGCTCGAGCGCGTTGATCATCACGTCGGTAGTGGCACCGCCCGATACAATACGGCCAACGAGGAAGCCAAACGGCGACGAGTTCGAAAGGACGCCCGCTGCCGCTTCACCGGCGATTGCCGCCGCCGTCAGAGGCAGATTGTTCGCCGAAGTCCGATTGCCGATGTTGGTAATGGTGCTTTCACCAAAGCGATTCCACTGAACGCCCAGTTCCCGCCCAGCCGTACGGGAAATTTCGATAAACCGCACTTCAAGCAACACCTGCTGCGGCGACATTACAGAGACCGAATTGATGACCCCAGGTCCGAACTGACGCGCGATAGTCACGGCCTTGTCGAGTGTCGCTGCATCCGGAGCTTCGCCCGACAACATGATTCGTCCATTGACCGTCGAAGCCTGAATTTGCGAGCCGGGGAAGCGCCGACGCAGTTCGTTGGTCAGCCGCGTGATGTCGTAGGACACTTCAATGTCGAAAATACCGACCAGCTTCTTGCCCTCGGCATAAACCGACACGCGAGTCGTGCCGATCTTCTTGCCGAGAATCGACAACGCCCGGTCGGTCAGCGGATTGACGTCCGCAACGTCCGGATCGCCAACCACGACGTCGACAAAGCTGGTATCGGTCCGCACGTCTTCCGACTTGCCGATCGGCACCGTCACCATGACAGTGCGATTGTTGCCGCTGATCTGGATCGATTTGCTCTGCGCGTAGGCATCGCCGATCATGCCCACGATGGACACGGCCAACGCGATGGCCAGAGCGATCACAAGATCTCGCAGCCAGTTGCCATGCTTCTTGGCCCTGTCCACGGTACGCCAGCTGAAGCTGGCATTCGTCTCATTATGTTTGTTCACGACACACTCCCCACCCCTTGATTGATCCGAAGCCCGGACTTACCAGGCCACGCTCCTCCGCTCCGTCTCAGCCGAGACCCCATGACGTCCTTCGGCCGGGACGGTGTATTCCTGCTTCGCAGCCGCGCGCGTAACGACCACCGTGGTCGTAGTCCCCTTGTCAGCGACCGGTTCGTTGGTCGACAGATCCTCGAGCGTGACCTTGCGCGTGCGCACTTCGGCGGTTTCGCCGGCCTTGCGCAGCAGCAGAGAAAGGCTGCCTACGGAAGAGGCGAGCCACAATTTCTGTGCGTCGACCGTATCGACTTCCAGCGTCACCGATTTGGCGACGGCGGCTTTCTGCGCACGCTCGTCGGCGGTCTGATCGACGGCGAGCACGCGCGTGTTCTGCAGAACGACTTGAGTCGTGGCCGACCCCTTGTCGATCTGGCGTGTGAGAACGACGTCGACGTGGTCGCCCGGCAGCACAAAGCCGCCGACGCCCTCGACGTCGTTGACGCGGATGGTCACCGCCTTCATGCCTGGCTTGACGAGCGCAGAAAGCGTCGCACGCTGACCAGGACCGGTAATCTTGAGCGAGAGCACCGGCTCATTCGCTTCGATGGCGGCGAGCACGACGCGGCGGCCACCTGCCATGATGTCGTGGATCTTGGCGAACGCGCCGTTCGGCAGCGCGTCAGACGGCCACGGCACCTCCTGAAGCATCGCCGCAGTGAGCTCGGTGCCGAAGCGCAGCGGCTGCTTCGCGACCACGACGGTTTGCGACGCAATCGCCTTCGCCGGTTCGACCTTCGCGCGCAGGCTGGCCTGATTGTTCAGCCAGACCTGAGCGATGAACACGGCGAGCAAGCCGAACACGACGGCAAACCCGATCATTACGATGGTACTGGCACGCACGGTGGTAAGCCCCGTTTCACGCGACCGAAATCTTCCCCGGTCTATTCAACGGAACACTAGGGGCGAGGCAGTATTGAATTACTAATATCGCTGTCGCAATTGTGCCTATGCTGAAGAGCGCATGAACTCGTAGCGTTTAAATGTGGTATCTGAAATTCGATCAACTTTAGAGTAACCTTGCACGGCATTAACAATACTGGTTCGTAACCTATCGCCTCCGGTAAGAAACGATTCAGTGTGATGCGTGCCGCCGCATTCAAAAAATGCCCGTCAATTAAGAGCTACGGCCCCGCGCGTGCCGCACCCCGACGTCTATCTAGAGGACGATCAAGACTAAGGCACGGTTACCGAAATACAGTCGCGCGCCGTTGCCCGTGCCGCGACGTTGCGGCAACATGCGTGGCCATCGCAACCGACCAGTGCCACGGTGCGGTGGTGATTTTTTCCGGGAGATTTACCGACGATGTCGAAACCTCGCATTAGCTATGTCGATCCTTCGATGATCGACGATCCTGCCATGATCGCCGAATTCGAACGCTGCGCACGCGAGGGACCGCCGCGCCCGGAAAGTCAGGCCATTCGGGCGCATGTGCCGGCGACATTCTGGTCGTTCGCCAACACCTGGCGCGACGTGTTCAAGAACGGCGTCGCCGACCACAAAATACAGGAGCTGTGCCGCATCTACGTTTCGCGCTCGGTGCTGTGCGAATTCTGCGGAAACCAGCGTTCGATCAAGGCGGCAAAATCGGGCCTCAAAGAGGATGATTATTCTGACCTGATCAACTTTGAATCCTCAACGCGGTACGACGAGCGCCAGAAAGCAGCATTGGCTTACGCCGAAGCGATCACCTGGGATCTCCCTGCCGGCGACGAGCTGTGGAACCGCCTGCATAAGCACTTCAGCGAGCCGGAGCTTGTAGAAATAGGCTATTTCGTCGCCATCACGATGGGTCAACAGCGCTGGCTCCGCACGCTGAACATCGAGCATCATCAGATCATGGCAGGAACAGATGCATCGATGGCGCCCGGCTTCGAGAGTCTCGATGCATTGAAAAGATCGAAACAGGCTGAAGACTACTGGGCAAAGGTCGATTCAAAACCCGCAGGACAGGCAGCAGAGTGACGAGTCAAGCAACAGCGGCTTCCGCTATCCGCAAGACGCCTGCGTCGCAGGCCACCAAGGACGAACCACGCATCCGTGTCCGCGGACTCGGCAAGCACTACGGTGCGCTCGAAGTCTTCCGCAATATCGACTTCGACGTCGGCGAGCGAGAGATCGTTGCGATCGTCGGCCCATCCGGCTGCGGCAAGACCACGCTGCTTCGCTGCATCGACGGTTTATTGCCGCACGATGCCGGTGAGATATGGGTCGGGCAGGAGCGCGTCACCGAACCGATCGCCGGTGTCGCAATGGTCTTTCAGCATTTCGGACTGTTCCCCTGGAAAACGGTTTTCGAGAACGTCGCATATGGCCTGCGCATGGCTGGCGCGCCGAAGGCGGAGATCGAACGCAAGGTACCGGAATTCATAAAGCTGGTCGGGCTAGGCGGCTTCGAAAATGCGTTCCCGTACCAGATGTCGGGCGGCATGCAGCAGCGTTGCGGGCTCGCCCGCGCGCTTGCGGTCGAGCCCAATGTTCTGCTGATGGACGAGCCTTTCGCCGCTGTTGACGCGCAGACCCGGGAAATTCTGCAGTTTGAACTGTTGCGCATTTGGGACCAACGCCCGACCGCGATGATCTTCGTTACGCACTCGATCGAAGAGGCGGTGCTACTTGGGCATCGTGTGATCGTCCTCAAGGGACGCCCCTCGAGCATTCATGAGACGATCGCCATCGACCTCCCCACCCCGCGCACCCGTGAAACGCTGCGTGAGCCGCGCTTCGCGGAGTTGCGCGAA